>NZ_JBSGGG010000002.1:319249-469398 GCF_053603795.1 Nocardia sp. NPDC004123 | reverse complement strand
TCGGCTACCAGGACCGCGAGGGGCACGCCGAGGTGCTGTTCGAGAACGTCCGGGTGCCCAGGACCGCGCTGAACAGCATCATCCCGCCTCGGGAAATTTAGGTTTGGCATATAGAAGAAAAGCAGACTAAATTTATGTCCAACATAGAAATACGGCGAAGGCGCCGGGTCTCACCGAAAGGCACTGCCAGTGCGCAAGATTCAGTTCTCCGGCCGCAGTCCAGCCGTCGTCACCGTCGCCGATCTCGTGCCCGGCCCGGGTCAGCTGCTGGTGCGCACCGAGCTGGCGGGCGTCCACCTCGGGCTGGTGCGCATGCTGCAGCGAGACGGCGGGCCCGACGGCGGTGAGATCGTCGGCACGGTGGTGGCGGCCGGACCGGACCTCGCCGACTGGGTGGGCAAGCGGGTCGGCGGCGTGGTCTTCGAGGGGGCATACGCCGAATATGCCCTTGCCGCACCGCAATTGATGTCCGAGATCCCCGCCGGGGTGGATGCCGCCGACGCGCTCACGCTGGTGCGGGGCGGCGTCATCGCCCTGGGCCTGCTGCGGACGGCGCGGTTCGCCGCCGGGGAGTCGGTGCTGGTCACGGGCGCGGCCAGCGGGGTCGGACATCTGGCCGTCCAGCTGGCCCGGGCGTTGGGGGCGGTGCGGGTGATCGCGGCCGTCGGCAGCCTGGACAAGGCCGAGTTCCTGCGCGACTGTGGCGCGGACGAGGTCGTCACCTACGCGGACGCCTGGACCGAGCGGGTGGACGTCGTCCTCGACGGCGTCGGTGCCGACGTGGCTCAGCGCTGCGTGGACATCCTCGGCGCGCACGGTCGCCTGATCGCCTTCAGCGCTTTCGGCGGAACCATCGACGCCGGCAGCCTGCTCGGCGAGCTGAAGACCGTCGGCGGCTTCTCGATGGGCCTGCTCAGCCGGACTCGGGCCGATCTGCTGGAGGGCTGGCGGGCCGAACTGTGGAACCTGCTGGCGTGCGGTCGAATTCGCCCGCGCCACACCATTCTTCCGCTCGACGAGATGGATGCCGCACTCGAGCTCATCGAGACCCGTGGTAATCGGGGCCGGGTGGCGGTGCGCATCGCCTGAAGTCGGGGCGCGCCCTCGGAAGCGGGCCCGCACCCCGGCGTTCCGTCAGGGGCGAGGCCAGGGCCGCCCGTCGAGGCGCTCGATATCGGTGTTGAAGCGTTCGAGATAGCTCGCGAAGGCGGCCACGTCGTCGGCGGACCAGTTCACCATGACGCGGTCGAGGCCCTCGGTATTGGCCTGACGCTCGGCCTCCAGGGCCTGTTCGCCCATGTCGGTGATCCGGAATTTGCGGGCGATGCCGCCGATGGGGTCGGGGATGCGGTCGACCAGTCCGGCGCGCAGCAGGGCGGCGGTCTGCCGGTTGACGGTCGAGGTGTCGAGGCCGAAGGCCTCGGTGAGCTGGCCGATGGACATGGGTCCCTCGACGCTGAGGCGGCTGAGCAGGACGTAGGCGCTGCGATCGAGGCGGGTGCCTTCACGGCGGTAGCGGGCGGCAATGGAGTAGCGGCCGAGCAGCATGGTCTCGAATTCCACCCGAGCCGTGGGCTTTTCGGACGAGACCGGATTTCCGGACGAGTCCGCGGGCTGTCCCATGCCGTCCTTTCGTCGCGAGCTGCGGAATCTGTCTATCACAGCGGGAAGAGTGGTCGCCGTCCTGCTGCTGCCCCGTCGCCTGATCATTCTTCCATTTGCGGCACGAGTCGAATGGCAGAGGACTTGCTGCTGCGGTGCGGGCGCGCTGATCTGACGGAAGTGGCTGCCGCCCGGCCGATTTCGCCGGGCGGCTACCCGATCCGCTCACGCCTGCTGGGTCGGCAGGACGACCACCTGGCGCAGGTTCACGTGCGCCGGACGGCTGGCGGTGTAGGCGATCAGATCGGCGATATCGTCCGCGCGCAGCGACTCCATGAACCCGAACATGCCGTCCAGCTCGCCGCTGAGCTCGGCATTGTCGATGTGGCTGCCGAGTTCGGTGTCGGTGAGGCCGGGCTCGATATTGGTGACGCGCACCTTGCGCGCGCCGAGCTCGGTGCGCAGCGTCGCCGACAGCTGGGTGATGGCGGCCTGGGTGGCGCCGTACACCGCGTAGCCGGGGAACGCCACGTGCGCGCCGATCGAGGAGATGTTGACCAGGTCGGCGGTACGACCCGCGTCCGCGGCGGCCAGCAGGTCCGGCAGGAAGGCGCGGATCATGCGCAGGCGCCCGGCCACATTGGTCTCCAGCATGCGGGTCCACTCGTCCTCGCGGCCGTCGGTGATCGGGTTGGGCAGCATGACGCCCGCCGAGTTCACCACCAGATCGACCGGGCCGAACGCGGCGTGCACCGCGTCCGCCGCGGCGGTCACGTCGGCCGAGTCAGTGACATCCACCGGCACCGCCAGCGCGGTCCCGCCCTCGGCTTCGATCTTGGCGGCCAGGGTGTCGAGCCGGTCCGCGCGCCGCGCCAGCAGTGCCACCCGGGCCCCGTTGCGGGCCAGCAGCAGTGCGGTGGCCTCGCCCATGCCGCTGGCGGCTCCGGCGATGACGGCGGTGCGGCCGGACAGGTTCTCGTAGCTCATGTCGATTGCTCCTTCGCTTTCTGCGTGTGCATTCATCCTGCGAGCGTGCGTGATCGGCAACGAGGGTTGCGGTTTTCCTGGGTCTGCCGGTACCAGGATGGGTTCGTACGCTGGACCCCATGCAGAACGATCTCGGCGACTTCCTGCGCTCGCGCCGCTCCCACATCCAGCCCGCGGACGCGGGGCTGCGCGAATACGGCCGCCGCCGGGTCCCCGGCCTGCGCCGTGAGGAGGTGGCGCAGCTGGCCGGGGTGAGCGTCGACTACTACATCCGCCTGGAACAGGGCCGCGGCAAACATGTTTCGGATGCCGTGCTCGACGCGGTCGCCCGTGCCCTGCGGCTGAGTGATCAGGAGCGGCTGCACCTGTACGCGCTGGCCCGGCCGGGCGGCACCGTCGACGCGCATCCGACCACCGTGTCCAGCGTCTACAGCGACACCGTCCACCCCGGTGTCCGGCTGGTGCTCGACGCCCTCACCGCGCCCGCCTTCGTGCTGGGGCGGCGCATGGATGTGCTGGCCTGGAATACCCTGGGCGACTTGGTATCCGGCTTCTCGCGCATACCCGCCGCGGAACGCAACCAGGCGCGGTACCTGTTCCTGGATCCCGCCGCGTCCACCTTCTATCCCGACTGGGAGACGGTGGCCGGCGAGACCGTCGCGTTCCTGCGGCGTGATGCGGGACTGCATCCCGACGATCCGCGGGTGGCGGCGCTGGTCGGGGAACTGTCCGCCCGCAGCGCGGTCTTCCGGCGGCTGTGGGCCGCGCATCCGATCAAGGAGAAGACGCGCGGCGCCAAGCTGATTCAGCATGCCGAGGCAGGGCTGCTGGAACTCGGCTACGAAACCTTCGCGCTGCCGGGCGATCCCGATCAGCTGCTGGTCGTGTACACCGCCGCGCCGGAGTCACCGGCCGCGGCGGCGCTGGCCCGGCTCGCCGGGCGGCACTCCGTGCCCGCCTGAACCGGCGGCCGACTCTCAGTTCGTGGCAATGGATTTGCGGTGCACCGGGCCGTGCGCGTCCTGGCAGTGCGGGACGTGGTCGTGCTCGGTGTCCGGGCATTCCGCGTGGTCGGTGTAGTCGACCTGCAGCACGCTGTGATCGATGTGGTGCTTTTCGGAGAGCATGCCGGCGACCGCGGCGCGCACCGCCTGGCTGTCGGTGCCGGGCCCGACCAGGATGTGCGCCGACAGCGACGGGGTACCGGAGGTGATCTCCCAGATGTGCAGGTCGTGCACCTCGATGACGCAGTCCACCTCGGCCATCTCCCGGCCGATCTCGATCGGGTCGAGGTAGGCGGGCGCGGCCTCGAGGAAGATGCGGCCCGAGGCGCGGACCAGGCTGACGCCGGCCTTCACCATGAGCACCACCACGATCAGGGTGGCGATGCCGTCGGCGCGGGCGAAGCCGGTGAGCATGATGATCAGACCGGCGACCGCGGTGGCGATGAAGGCGAACAGGTCGTTGAGGATGTGCTGATACGCGCCCTCGACATTGAGACTGGTCCGGTTGGCGCGGCTGATCATCCAGCCGGCCAGCACGTTCACCACGATGCCGACCAGCGCGGTGGCCAGCACCAGGCCAGCGGTCACCTCGGGCGGGTTGATCAGGCGGCGGATGGCCTCGTAGGTGAGCCAGGCCGCCAGGCCCAGCAGGGTCAGGCCGTTGGCCTGGGCGGAGAGGATCTCGGCGCGCTTCCAGCCGTAGGTCATGCGGCCCGCCGCGGGCCGGGCCGCCAGCCGGATGGCCCACAGCGCCAGCACGATCGAGGCCGCGTCGGTGAGCATGTGGGCGGCGTCGGAGAGCAGTGCCAGCGACCTGGCGACCAGGCCGACCACGACCTCACCGAGCAGGAACGCCACGATGACCGCGAGCGCGCCGGCCAGCCAGCGCTTGTCGCTGTCGGCGGTCGCGCCGTGTGAATGTCCGGCGTGGTCATGCCCGTGTGAATGCTCGTGCCCGCCCATAACCCTCCTTCGGTAGTGCCCGACGAACACCATATGCATGAATCGCTATGTATGCAATGTTTGTGACACGTCCGATTCCGTGGTTTGCCCGGAGAAAGCTCCGGCCTCTTCACGAGAGGTCGCGGAACGTCATGAGGAACCCGGCGAACGCGATCACGAACAATGCGACGAACCCGGCTGCCCGCAGCCACAGCCAGGGCCAGTCCCGGACCCACAGCCCGGTGAGCATGACCCCGACCAGCATCAGCGCCCCATAGAACGGCGTCCGCTGCGGATGGCGACCCATAGCTCCTGCATACGCCTGTTCCGGGGATCGAGCACTCGCGGCACGCCGGGTTCGTGCGGGATCGGTTCGCCTATTGCTGCGCCGCGGGCGTCCCGCAGCGCTGGTGGTCGCACACACCCGAGATCGCGACATTGCTGGGTGTCGGTGGACGACGCGCTGGTGATTCGCCGGCGGCCGCACCGTTCCGGGCTGACAGCGCCCCGTCCGAGGGCCGAAAAGCCTAGAATCACAAGGGTGGACGCAATTCTGACAACCATCGGTGTGGTCGTGGTTATCGGCATCTCCGGCGCGGCCTATGCCGCGTTTCTGCTGCTACGCGGTCGTAAATAGTTCGCGGGCAACGGGTTCGGCGTCGCCGGCGCTCAGCTCTGGACGCGGGGCCAGGGGTAGAAGGCCAGGTGGATGAGCAGCACCACCAGTGCGGCCAGCAGGATGGCGGCGATCGGGTGGGCGCGGCGCTCCAGGTAGCCGATGGTGCGAAACAGGGTGGGGAAGGGCACATCTCGGCTGAAGAACATGGCCAGAATGCTGGGCACGATGACCCACATCAGGGCGATCAGTCCGTAGAGGACGTACGCGCCCAGGTAGGACTGTGGGTGCATGCCACGGTCGGTGGCGGCGAACAGGACCCCGAAGACGAAGGTGCCCACCGCGGCCAGCAGATACCCCGCGCCCAGCAGGGTGATCGGCGAATACGGGTTGGTGACACGGCCGTTCACGGTGAGGGTGCGCCCGGCGACCATCTGCGGGGTGGGCTCGGGCGGGGTGGCCAGTTGCGGGACAGCGTAATACGCCAGCAGCACGATCACCGACACGACGATGAGCCGGACGAACGAGTGCTGAGTCTCCAGATGCCCGATGGTGTTCGAGATGGTCGGCCAGCTCGCCAGTCCGAAGACCGACGCCAGCTCCGAGGTGGCGATCGCCAGTCCCGCGAGGCCCCACATGCAATAGCCCCAGAATTCCACCGAGCGCCCCGCCGCTGTCGGTACGGCCGCGCTGCCGACATCCTCCGTCATGCTGCCGTTGTATCACTAAAACGGGGGTCTACCTGGGAGCATGCACAGTCGATGCCGGGTTGTCACGGGTCCGACATCTAACGGTACCGGCGGGTCGGTTCGGGTGCGCCACAGCTGGTTTCGGCTCCCCCGGGCGACCCGCCGGTGTACCGGCTATTTGCCGTCGGCGGTCAGGCGACCGGCCGTGCCCCAGCTGTCGGCGGGCGTCTCGTGGATCCACACCTGCACGGCCTCGGCCGGAATCTGATAGGCGTCCACGAAGGCGTCGGTGATGCGGCGGACCAGGTCCCGCTTCAGCTCGACGGTGCGCGGGCCCTGCTGCACGGTGACGATGGGCATGACTGTTCTCCTTCGCGAAAACTGCTGGGATACCGGCCATCTCGGAACCCGGGGTTCCGATCTCCGATCCGTTCGGCGGCCTGAGAACAGTTCACCGGAAAACCACACCCCGACCAATGAGCAGGTCGTTCGCGCAGCGATAAGCGATCCTTATCGCGTGTGCGCCCGCGAGATCCCTGTGCGCCCGCGAGATCCCTACGCGCGCGCGAGCAGAGCGCCCAGCAGGCGCAAATTCGGCGACGCCGCATCCGCCCGCACCGCCAGCGCGATGGGCAGGGTCAGCCCGGCATCGGCGAAGGGGCGGAAGGCGACCCGCGTGTTGTGGACCTGCCGCGCATTCGATTCGTAGACCACCGTCCACATGGGCGAGCCCGCGCCGATGGCGGCCAGCGTGTCCTGGAGGGTGGTGGAGGTGGGCGCGGGCACCGGCTCGAATCCGGCGCGCACACATGCGTTCAGCACCAGATCCACCAGCGCCGGATGGTTGCGCCGTTCGGTCAGCCGCAGCGGCACCGTGGCCAGGTCCGCCAGCCGGACCGAATCCTGGGTCGCCAGTGCGTGTTTGGCGGGCAGGGCCACCACCAGCGGATCGTCCCAGGCGGGCAGGAAGTCCAGTTCCGGGCTCTCACCGGGTTCCGGTGAGCGCACGAAGGCGGCGTCCAGACCGCCGTCCGCCACCCGGGCCAGCCGATCCCGCACCGGCAGCGCCACCAGCTCGACCTGCACCTGCGGCGCCTGCTCGGCGAAGGCATCCAGGACCGCGTCCAGGCGTTCGCCCAGTCCGGTCACCGTGCCCAGCCGGAACACCTCCGCGCGGGCACCCGCCAGGCCGGCCACGCTGGCCCGGGCCTGATCGGCCGCGGCCAGCACACCCCGCGCCGCGGGCAGGAAGCGCAACCCGGCCTCGGTCAGCCGCACCCGCCGCGGCGACCGGTCCAGCAATTGCACACCCAGGTCCCGTTCCAGCCGCCGCACCTGCTGGCTCACCGCGGGCTGCGCGATGTGCAAGCGCTCGGCCGCTCGCCCGAAGTGCAACTCCTCGGCGACGGTCACGAAATACCGCAACTGACGCAATTCCACGAGCCCATGGAACCATCAGCGCCCGCCCGGGGCCGTGGCGAGGCGGCGGGGCCGGCGTGACCGGCGGGGTCAGGCCAGGTAGCGGCCGTACCAGTCGAGTACCCGGCGCCAGGCCTCGGCGGCGGCCGTGGGCTGGTAGCGGGGGCCGGTGTCGTTGAAGAAGGCGTGGTCGGCATTGTCGGCCACGAAGCTCTCGTGCGGGAGCCCCGCCTTGTCCAGGGCCGCCTCGGCGGCCGGGCGGGAGGCGTCGACCCGGCTGTCCAGCGCGGCGTAGACGGCCAGCACCGCGGCCTTGGATCCGGTGACCTCGCCGCCATCGGGGAACGGGCCGTAGAAGGGGGTGGCGGCCGCGAGTTCGGGGGTGCCCGAGGTGAGCAGCAGCCAGGTCAGCCCGCCGCCGAAACAGAAACCGGTGGCGCCCAGCTTCTTTCCGGGTACGCGGCGCTGCAGCTCGGTCAGGCCCGCGCGCAGATCGGCGACGAATCGGTCCTGGGGGATCTTGCCGAGCGCGGCGGTGGCGGCCGCCTGATCGGTGAAGGTGGCGGTGCCGCCCTCCTCGGAGAGCAGATCCACCGCGAGCGCCGAATACCCGACGCCCGCGAAACGCCCTGTCACCGAACGGATGTGGTCGGTCAGGCCCCGGTTCTCGTGGATGACCAGCACGCCGCCCATGGGCTGGGACGCCTCGGCCCACGCGGCCTGCAGGGTGCGGCCCTCGGGTCCGGCGAAGGTGATCGCGGTGGGCTGCAGGGCCGTCGCGGTGCCGGGCGGTGCGGCCGGCGGGGACGCGGACGAGCTCGCGGCGGTGGTCGTGGGAGCGGACTGCTTGCCCGAGTCGGCGCAGGCCGCCAGCAGCGCCACGGCCGCCGGTGTCCCCATGCCGAGCAGCCCCAGCCGGCGTAGCGCTTCCCGGCGGCTGAGCAGGCCCTCGGTGTGATCGGTGGCGATTTCCTCTGCGATATAGCGCTGCAGCGGCGTCATGCCCTCAGCCTAGGCCGCGGGACCGGTCCGGTCTCGGCCGAAACGCTGTGGATCTGCCGTCTGCCACGATGGCTGATTGATTGCCGCCATGGCCGCGGCCGCAAACTCCGCGGCCGGGGTCACCGGTAGGCGGAAATGTCGAAGGCACCATTGCTCTGGCGGAACGAGACCGCGGAGTCCGGCCAGAGCAGGGTGACGCGACCGGTCTGTTCGTCGCGGTACCAGCTCGTGCAGCGGCCCTGGGTCCACACCGTGTCGCGGGCGCGCTCCTCGATATCGAGCATGGATGAGCGGACCGCCTCGGGCGTGACCTCCAGGACGGTGTGCGCGCTGGAGGCGAGATGATCCAGCGCGCTGAGCACGTAATCGATCTGGGTCTCGATCACATAGATCGCGGAGTTGTGGCCGAGCGCCGCGTTCGGCCCGTCCAGCACATACATATTGGGGAAGCCGTCCACGGTGGTCGACGCGTGCGCGACCATGCCGTTGCTCCAGCGCTCGGACAGCAGCGAGGTGCGGCCCCGGATGTGCTTGGCGATCGACGGCCGGGTGGCGTTGAAACCGGTGGCGAAGACCAGGATCTCGAGATCGTAGGTGTGCCCGCTCGCGGCGATGGCCAGGCCGTCGTCGATGCGGGTCAGCTCGGTCGGTTCCAGCTGGACGGTGTCCAGCTGTAGGGCCGCGTAGTAGTCGTCGGAGAAAAGGATTCGCTTGCAGCCGATTTCGTAGTCGGGCGTGAGCCGCTGCCGCAGACGTGGATCGCGGACCTGGGCCGCCAGATGGTCCGTGGCGCGCTGGTGCAGCAGATCGATCTCCGGGTGGCGGCGGCGCCGGGCGGCGATGCTGAGCTCGGCCTCGGCGAACAGCTCGTCGCGCAGCTCGGTGATGGTCCGCGGGTCGGCGGCGAAGCTCGACAGCTCGTCGGGGGTGTAGAAGCGGTCCCCGCGCGGCAGCACATAGGGCGCCGAACGCTGGAAGACCACGACCTCGCTGGCCTCACCCGCGAGCCGCGGCAGGATCTGGACCGCGGACGCGCCGGTGCCCACCAGGCCGACCCGCTTGCCGACCAGCGACACCTTCGGATTCCACCGCGCCGAATGCCAGTGCCGGCCACCGAAATTCGCCAGCTCCGCGACCGGCGGGATCCGGGGTTCGGTCAGCCGTCCGGTGGCGATGATCAGGGTGGCGGCCGAGAAGTCGCCGCGGGAGGTCCGGACGAACCAGCGCGCCTCGGCTTCGACCCACTCCGCCTGTTCCAGCGCGCAATTCAGCCGCAGATACGGTTCCAGCTTCTCCTGCTGGACGCACGACCGCAGGTAGGCGTGAATCTCCGCGCCCTCGGCGAACACCCGCGACCATCGCGGATTCGGCCGGAACGAAAAGGAATACAGGTGGGCGGGGATATCGCAGGCCACGCCCGGGTAGCGGTTGTCGCGCCAGGTGCCGCCCACATCGTCGGCCTGCTCGATGATGACGAAGGAGTCCCGGCCCCGGCGGGCGAGCTGGATGCCCATGCCGATACCGGCGAAACCCGCGCCGACGATCAGCACGTCGACCCGTTCGGGGCTCGAATGTCCTTCGGCGGTGGCCGGATCCGTGCTCTCAGGCATGGCCGTACCGGGTGGTGCGGCGGCGCAGCGAGCGGCCCAGCTCCGCGGCGATCCGATCGACATCGGTGACGGTGAGGCTCAGCCCGGCCTCCGGACCGGACTCCGGCGCGAGCCGGCCGTCGAGCAGCAGGCCGCCGAGATCGTTCGCGCCGCCGCGCAGCAGCTCGATCGCCACCGCCAGCCCCAGCCGGGGCCACGCGGCCTGAATATTGTCGATGCGCCCGTGCAAGAGCAGCCGCGCGACGGCGTGCACCGCCCGCGTCTGCCGCCGGAGCGCTTCGGGCACAACGGGATCGAGGAAGCCGGATGCCGCGGTCACGGGAACCATGGGCATGGCGATGAATTCGGTGAAGCCGCCGGTGCGGTCCTGGATATCGGCGAGCAGCCGCAGGTGGGCCACCTGCTGCGCGGGGGTCTCCACATGCCCGTAGACCATGGTCGAGGTGGAGGTCAGGCCCGCGCGGTGGGCGGCCTCGATCACCTCCACCCAGCGGCTCACGGGTAGATCCGGGCTGCCCTTCAACCGGGCGCGTACATCGTCGTCGAGGATGCGCGCACCGGTGCCGGGAACCGATCCGAGGCCGGAATCCTTTGCCCGCGCCAGGAACTCGTCCAAGGGCAGCGCACGGCGCGCGGCGCCGTCGAGCAGTTCCTCCGGGCGGAAGGCGTGCAGGTGCAGGGGAGCGGTCTCGGTGATGGCGGCGATCAGCGCCAGATAGTCGTCATCGCTGTCGGCGGGCAGCGGGCCCTGCATGCAGATCTCGGTGGCGCCCAGCGCGTGCGCCTCGGACACCAGCGCGGCCAGTCGCTCCCGCGCCGCGGAGCCGGAGACCACGGCGGTATCCAGATTCCGGTTCACGACATAGGTGAGGGCGTCGCCGACCGTCCGCTGCCGGAGCGCATCGGCCAGCTCGCACAACCGCTCCAGCTCGGAGCCGTCCGCGTGCAACAGCGCGATGTATCCGGCGTCCGGCAGGCCGGCCGGATTCCGCTCCGCCTCCGCGAGCCACTCCCGCACCCGCCCCGCATCGGACAAGCCAACCTCGGCGACACCACGATCCACGATCGCCACGATACCGCCGCCCCTGCGGGCGTCCCGTCCCGCTCGGTGCCGCCGGGTGGGCGGCCCCGAGCCGGGATGTGGACAACCATGCGGGTCAGGCGGCGGTGGTGTGACCGATGGTGATGTTGCCGTAGGAGTTCCGGGCGTGGACCTCGACGATGTCCTGCGGCCGGCTGACGGGGTACAGCTGGTTCTGGATGGTGCCCTTCTGCGCGTTGGTTTCCATCCGGGCGGCGCTGCCCGGATGGATGCCGATCGACAGGTCGCCGGTGGCGGTCTCCACATCGATCACGCCGCGGGTGGCCTCGACGATGCGGATGTCACCCTTCGCGACCTTGGCGGTGACCGAGCCGAGCGGGCGCTCGACGGTGATGTCACCGGCGGAGACCTCCAGCTCGCACTCGCCGAGCGGGCCCGCGCCCAGCAGGTTGCCCATGCCGAGCGAACCGGTCAGGCGGGAGCCGGCGGGCACCTCGATGGTGACCTCGACCGACCCGCGGCCCGCGAGCGGGGAGAACTTCCGCCAGCCCCTGGGGGCGTGCACGGTCAGGGTGCCCGCGGCGAACTCGGTGCGGATCTGCTCGGCGGCGCGCACGTCCTCCTTCTCGGACGCGTCGGCCGGGCGGATCTCGACGACGGTGTCGGTGCGGTTCGAGGCGATGACGGTGACGTTTCCGGCGGCCACGTCCACGGCGACGGTGATGGCTTCGGGGGTCTGGAACGCGGTCATGATGTTTCTCCTTCGAGGGTCTGTGCTGCTGATGCGACTACTTTCGCGAGCCCGGCTGACAGCGGCCTGACGCCGGACTGACACGTCCGCTGACACGGGTTCGGCCCGGCTGGACAGCGCACGGCAGAATGGTCCGGGTGCAGATCGGAATGCTTGGGCCGCTCGAAATCCGGGCAGACGACGGCGGATTGCTGGAGGTACCGGGCGCCCGGTTGCGGTCGCTGCTGATCGCGCTCGCGCTGGAACCCGGCCGGGCGGTCTCGAAAGCGCGGCTGGTCGACTGGATTTGGGGCGAGGAGCCGCCGTCCGATGCGGCGAATGCCTTGCAGGCCTTGGTTTCCCGATTGCGGCGGGTACTTCCGGACGGGTCGATCGACGTGCAGGCGGGCGGCTACCGGCTGACGGTGGCGCCCGCCGACATCGACGCCGTGCGGTTCGAACAGCTCCTCGACCAGGCCCGTGGCGGCGACGACGTCCACCAGGCCGAACTGCTGCGCGAGGCCCTCGCACTGTGGCGCGGCGCGCCCATGCGGGACATCGGGGCGCAGGACGGCGCGGCCATCGACGCGGTGATCGCCCGGCTCGAGGGACTGCACATCGGTGCGCTCGAGGATCGGTACGACGCCGAACTCCGGCTCGGCCGGGGCGCGGAACTGGTCACCGAACTGAATGATCTGGTGGCCCAGCACCCTGTGCGGGAACGACTCGCCGCGTCGCTGATGCGCGCGCTCGCCGCCGCGGGCCGGGGCGCCGAGGCGCTGGTCGTGTACCAGCGGGTCCGGGAGGCCCTCGCCGACGAGCTGGGTGTGGATCCCGCGCCGGAGCTGTCCGCCCTGCATGTCGCCCTGCTGCGTGGGGAGGTGGGCGGGCGGGAGGACGACCGCCGGACCAACCTGCGCGCCGAACTGACCCGATACGTCGGCAAGCAGGCCGACATCGCCGCGGTGCGTGCTCTCGTCGCCCGCCATCGGCTCACCACGGTGACCGGACCGGGCGGTTCGGGAAAGACCAGGCTGGCCACGGAGACCGGGCGCGCCCTGCTCGACGGGCTGCCGGACGGCGCGTGGCTGGTGGAGCTGTCCTCGGCGAGCGCGGGCGGTGACCTCGCGCAGGCGGCGCTGGCCGCGCTCGGGCTGCGGGACGCGCTGCTGGGCGGCGGGGCGAACGCGGAACCCCTGGACCGCCTCATCGCGGCCATCCGCGAGCGCGACATGCTGCTGATCCTGGACAACTGCGAGCATGTGATCGAGTCCTCGGCGGCGTTCGCCCACCGTCTGCTCGGGGAGTGCCAGCGGTTGCGCATTCTCGCCACCAGCCGAGAACCGCTCGGCATCACCGGTGAAGCGCTCTGGCAGGTTGAGCCTTTGGCGCTGCCCGCCGCGGACGCGGACGCCGGCGCGATCGAATCCTCCCCGGCCGTCCAGCTTTTGCGCGACCGCGCCGGCGCGGTGCGCCAGGACCTCGGCGCCGATGCCCGCACCCTGGCGACCATGGCCCGCGTGTGCCGTGCGCTCGACGGGATCCCGCTGGCGATCGAACTGGCCGCGGCCCGCCTGCGCACCATGTCCCTCGAGCAGCTCGCCACCCGTCTCGACGATCGGTTCCGGCTGCTGACCGGGGGCAGCCGGACCGCGCAACCGCAGCACCGGACCCTGCGGGCGGTCGTGGACTGGAGCTGGGAACTGCTCAGCGAGGCCGAACAGGCTGTGCTGCGCCGGCTTTCGGTGTTCGCCGGCGGCGCGAGCCTCGAGGCGGCCGAACAGGTCTGTGCGAGTAGCGAATCCGAGGGGCAGCCCGCGGCGGTCGAACAGTGGGAGGTGCTCGAGCTGCTGACCGCGCTGACCGAGAAATCGCTGCTGCTCACCGCGGGCGACGACGGGCCGCGCTACCGGATGCTCGAGACGATCAAGCAGTACGCCCGCGACCGGCTCGCGGAGGCGGGAGAGGCGGACGCGACGCGGCGCGCGCATCTGGCGTATTTCACCGGACTGGCCGCGACCGCGGAACCGCATCTGCGCCGGGCCGAACAGCTGGAATGGCTCGCCGTTCTCGAACCCGAGCACGACAATATCGCGGCCGCCATGCGCGGCGCGCTCGCCGCGGCGGACGCGACCGCGGCCATGGGGCTGGCCGCGGCCGCCGGCTGGTACTGGTGGCTCAGCGGGCACAAGGCCGAGGGCATGGAGCTGGTCACCGCGGCCGCCCGGACGCCCGGCGAAGCCGACGACGAGACCCGGGCCACGGTCTACGGGCTCGTCGTGCATTTCATGACCTCCGGCCCGAATGACGAACACCACGTGGAGGAATGGATCCACCATGCCTACCGGGCCGGCGGCGATCGGACCGGCGGCGGCCGGACCGGTCATCCGACGCTGGCGTTCGTGGTCGCGCTGGAACGCATGCTGCAGGGGCCGGATCAGTTCCTGCCCGCCTTCGAGGCGCTGCTCGGCGACGACGATCCGTGGGTGCGGGCGCTGGCCCGGCTGCAGCTGGGCAAGTTGCGGACCGTGCTCGGCCAGGGCGGGCCGGAGGCCGACGAACACCTGGAGCTGGCGTTGGCGGAGTTCCGGGCCGTCGGTGAGCGCTGGGGGATCTCGTTCGCGCTGACCGAGCTGGCCGACAGCCTCGCCCTGCGCGGCGAATTCGCTAGTGCGTGTGCGTATCTCGAGCAGGCGATCGCGGTGGTCGCCGAGGTCGGCGCGATCGAGGACCTGGTCCGGATGCGGTCACGGCAGGCGCAGCTGTACTGGCTGCTGGGCGACGCGGCGGCGAGCACGGCCGCCATGGCCGAGGCCCAGCGGTACGCGGATCAGACCGGCTGGCCGATCGCGCTGGCCGAAATGGCCCTGGCCCGAGCGGAATTGGCGCGCTGGAACGCGGATCCCGAAGAGGCGCACCGGCAGATCGGCGTCGCGAAGACCCTGCTGGCGGGAGAATCGGAGCAGCCGTTCATGAGTGCGGTGATCCACGATCTGCTCGGCTATCTGGCGGACGGCCTCGACGAGGCCCGCGACCATCGGGCCGCGGCCTTCCGGGTGGCGTCGGCGGCGGGACACGCGCCCCTGCTCGCCAAGGTGCTGGTCGGTCTGGCGGATCTGGCGCTGCGGGCGGAGCAGGACGAGCAGGCGGTGCGGCTGCTCGCGGCCAGTACCGCGGTGCGTGGCGTATCGGATCATTCCCACCCGGATGCGGCCCGGATCGAGCGGACAGCACGAAGTCGCCTCGGTGACGTGAAGTTCACCGAGGCGACGGGGGAGGGGGCGCGGGCGGTCTGGCATGAACTGGCCGAGATCACGCTCGCTTCGTGAAAGTGGCGCGGGACCACAGGTATCCGACGATCGCGAACCCGGCGCACCAGGCCAGCGCCGCGGCGGTGTAGCCGCCCGACGGGTGCCCGGTGAGGAACCCGCGCAGGGACTCGATGATCGGGGTGAAGGGCTGGTACTGCGCGAACTGCCGGACGCCCTGGCCCATCTGGTCGGCCGGGACGATCGCGCTGCTCACGAAGGGCAGCATGATCAGCGGCACCACGGACATGCCCGCGGACTCCGGGGTCTTGGCGGCCATGCCCAGCGCGACGGTCAGCCAGGACGCCCCGAACGAGGTGGCCAGGACGATGCCGAGCGCGCCCAGCCAGTCCAGCGCGGTGGCCGGCGGCCGGAAGCCCAGGGCGAACGCCACTCCCAGCACGGCCGCGATGGCGACCACATTGGTGAGCATGGTGGCCACCACGTGTCCGGTCAGCACGGCGCCGCGGGAGACGTCCATGACCTTGAACCGGTTGATGACGCCCTTGGCCATGTCCGAGCTCACCGCGACCGCGGTGCCGGAGAGCCCGTAGCTGATGGCCAGCAGGATCATGCCCGGTGTCGCGTAGTCGATGTAATGCTCGCCGACATTGAAGGCGCTGCCGAACACGTAGACGAAGATCAGCAGCATCACCACCGGCATCAGCGCGGCGTTGAAGATCGCGACCGGATTGCGGGCGATGTGTTTGAAGTTACGGCGCAACATGATCGCCGAGTCGCCCAGCGACGCCGCCAGGGCGCCGGCCGTGACGGTCCGGTTCGGGGTGCTGTCGGTGGAAACGATGGTGCTCATTGTGCGTCGGCCTCCGTGGTGGCGTGCCCGGTCAGGGCAAGGAAAACGTCATCGAGATCAGGGGTGTGGATGGAGACCTCCGCGGCCTCGACCGAGTGATCGGCGAGCCGATCCAGCAGGGCCCGCAGGGTTTTGGTGCCGCCGTTGCCGGGCACCTGCAGGGTCAGCGCCTCGCTGTCCATGGTCGCGGCGGGCAGGATCCGCGCGGCTGCTTCCAGTTCGGTGAGGTGGGTGAACCGCAGCTGGAGATAGCTGCCGGGGACGCGGCGCTTGAGCTCGTCCGGGGTGCCTTCGGCGACGATGCGGCCGCCGTCGAGGACCGCGATCCGGTCGGCCAGCTGGTCGGCCTCCTCGAGGTACTGGGTGGTGAGGAAGATGGTCACCCCGTCGGAGGTCAACTCCCGCACGATCTCCCACATGGTGCGCCGGCTGCGCGGGTCCAGTCCGGTGGTCGGCTCATCGAGGAAGACGATGTCCGGCTTGGTGACCAGCGTCATCGCCAGGTCCAGCTTGCGGCGCATGCCGCCGGAGTAGGTGGCCGCCTGCTCGCGCGCGGATTCGGTGAGGTCGAAGCGCTCCAGCAGCGTGTCGACCACCTGCTTGCGCGCCGCGCCCCGCAGCCGGTGCAGATCGGCCATCAGCTGCAGGTTCTCTTCGCCGGTCAGCAGGTCGTCCACCGCCGCGAACTGACCGGTCACGCCGATGGCCGCCCGCACCGCCTTGGTCTCGGTGGCGATGTCGTGCCCGGCGACCCGGGCCGTCCCGCCGTCCGCCTTCAGCAGCGTGGTCAGCACGTTCACCGTCGTGGTCTTGCCCGCGCCGTTCGGCCCGAGCAACGAGAAGATCGTTCCCACACCGATATTCAGATCAATGCCGTCGAGGATCGTCTTGTCCCCGTAAGCCTTCCGCAGCCCCGAGGCCGCGATTGCTGTGCTGTTCATGTGGACTACTGTCGCGACCCGGCCTGATACCGGCCTGACACCGACCTGATACGCCCTCTGACACGGTGTTCTGCCTGTTCACGAGGGGTGGCGAGGGCTGTCAGCCGTTGGGCGGAGCCAGCAGGGCGGCGGCCAGATGACGGGTCAGGCGGGGCATGTCAGGGGTGGCTCGGAGGCGGGGGGTGGCGGCGAGATCGTTGACGACGCTCAGGGCGGCCTGGACTCGCAGCCGGGCTTCCAGCTCGTCCTGGCCGGGGTGGACCTGGCGCACCAGCTGCACCCATTCGGCGATGTACTCGTGCTGCACGCCACGCATGCGGTGCCGATCGGCGGCGGGGAGCTGATCGATGTCGGAGGTGAGCAGCCGGATGAGACCGGTTTGCTCGAAGGCGAATTCGGTGTAGCTGGTGAGCAACCGGTCGAGTGCGTCGGCGGCGTCGGTCGCGCGGGTCAGATCGCGGTACATGTCGGCCCGCAGGACGTGATTGCCCTGGTCGAGAACGGCGATCAGGATGTCGGCCTTGCTGTCGAAGTGGTTGTAGACGCTGGGTCCGGCAATGCCGACGGCCGCGCCGATGTCCTCGAGCGCCACACCGGAAAAGCCTTGCTCGGCGAAGAGTTTCGTGGCCGCGGTGAGAATGGCGATACGCCGCGAGGGGGACCATCCCGCCGTCGGGCCGGCGGGTGGTGCGGCCGCGGGGCGCGGGACGGGCAGGTCGGCGGTGAGGATCGCGTCGACCATGTCGGTGAGCACCTGCACGAAGCGCTGACGCGGCAGTTCCAGATTGTGGAACGAGATGCTGGATGCCGTGGAAAGCGCGGCCCAGCCGATTATTTCGGCCTGCGCGGGCGTGAGCCGCGGTGTCCGCGTGCGCAGCAGATCGGCGAACCGTGCGCCGATGCCGCGCGCCCGGTGCCGGAGTTCGGTTTTCGCGTCGGGGTCGAGGTGCCGCGCCTCCCGGTGCCAGAGCACGCCGATGGCGCGCTGATCCAGCATGGCGGTGGCCAGTGTCCGGGCGAGATCGGCGTCCGGCTCGGCGCGCGCCGCGTCGAGCAGTTCGGTGACGATCTCGATGGGCTGGGCCACCACGGCGCGCAGCAGATCGTTCTTGTTGCGGAAATGCCGGTACAGCGCGGACGGCCCGACCGCGACCGCGTCGGCGATGTCGCCGGTGCCGACATCGGCGTAGCCGCGCCGATAGAACAACTCGGTCGCGGCGGCGACGATCAGATCACGGCGATTGGCGGGGCGGGTGCCGCGGGCCGGGCGGGCGGCCGCGTGCTCGGCGGTGTCGCTCATGGTCGCCGCTCCTTCTCGCTCACCGGTGGTGGGTTGCCCGCCCTCACTATAGGGAGCGGGCGACCCGGCCCGATCGGCCGCGGACGCCCGCGGCTAGAAGATGTATCCGCCGCCGCAGACCAGGGTCTGGCCGCTCACGTAGTCGGAGTCCGGGCTGCACAGCAGGGACACCGCACCGGCCGCCTCGGCGGGTGTTCCGGCCCGGCCCAGCGGGATCATCCGTTCCATGGTCGACAGCACATCCGGGTTGACGCCCACCTTCAGCTGCCGGCCCAGCACGTCGATGGTGCTGTCGCCGCCGGCCGGCGTCTCGGTGAGCCGGGTCTTGATGAGCCCGAAGGCGACCGAGTTCACGGTGACGTTGTAGCGCCCCCACTCCTTGGCCAGGGTCCTGGTGAGTCCGTTGATGCCGGCCTTGGCGGCGGCGTAATTCGCCTGTCCCGCATTGCCTCCCGTGCCGGCCAGCGAGGAGATGTTCACGACCTTGCGGCACGGGACCGGCGTGCCGGCCGCGGCGGCCTGCCGGGCGAGTCCGGCGATCACCGGCTGGGCGGCGCGCAGAATCCGGAAGGGGGCCTTGAGGTGGACGTCGAGGATGGCGTCCCACTGCTCGTCGGTCATCTTCTGGATCACCGAATCCCAGGTGTATCCGGCGTTGTTGACGATGATGTCGAGTCCGCCCAAGTTGTCGGTGGCGGTGGTCACGAAGCGTTCGGCGAAGTCCTCGTCGGTGACCGAGCCGATGCAGGCGACCGCCCGGCCGCCGGCCGCCTCGATGGCGGCCACGGTCTCCTTGGCCGGTTCGGCGTCGAGATCGTTGACCACGACCGACGCGCCCTCGCGGGCGAGCTTCAGGGCGATCTCGCGCCCGATGCCGCGCCCGGATCCGGAGACGATGGCGACCTTGTTGTCCAGAGTTCCCATGGGGCAATACCTTTCGGAGGAGGTGAGAAGTCAGAGCGCTGTGACGGTGGGCCCGGTGAGCGCGACGACCGCGGTCCCGGTGAGCGTGACGGTGCCGTCGGGCAGGGTGACGGCGATGTCGAGGGTGGCGTGCCGTTCGCCGCGGACGTCCTCGATGGCCACGACCTTCCCCGTCGCGGTCGGTTCGGCCAGCACCGGCGTGATCGCGCCGAAGCGCACCCCGTAGGTGCGAATCGCTTCCGGCGCAACCCAATCGGTCAGCAGCCGCCCCAGGTAGGCCATGGACAGCATGCCGTGGGCGAAGACGTCGCCGAGCCCGGCGGAGTGGGCCACGTCGGTGTCGATGTGCATCGGGTTGTGATCGCCCGAAGCGCCCGCGAACAGGGCCAGGGTGGTGCGGGTGATGGGCCCCGCGGCCAGCGGCGGCAGTTTGCTGCCCACGGTGATATCGGCGGTGCCGGTGGTCATTCGGAGGCTCCCGGATTGCGGACGACGAGGACCGAGCGCAGGTCGGCGACCAGGCTGCCGTCGGTCCTGGTGACGGCGGTCTGCCGGACGAGGAAGTCGAGCGCGCCGCCCTTCTTGCTGTAGACGTCGGTGATACGGGGTGACGCGGTCAGCGTGTCCCCGGCATAGGCGGTCGCGTGGTAGATGAAGTGCTGTTCGCCGTGCAGGATCCGGCGCAGATCGACACCGAGACCGGCCAGCCAGCCGAACGGGTCCGGCTGCTCGAGTTCGATCGCGAACAGGAACGTCGGCGGCGCGGGCAGGGCGCGGTGCCCGGCCGCGGCGGCGGCGCGCTCGTCGGTGAAGACCGGGTTGGTCTCGCCGATGGCCTTGGCGAAGAACCGGAGTCGCCCCGCGTCCAGGGTCATGGTGATCGGTGGCAGTTCGGTGCCGATCACACCGGGATCCAGGGCCATGCTCAGTCCACCTTCTGGTAGAGGGTCACGACGGCCGCCCCGCCCAGGCCGATGTTGTGCTGCAGGGCGATTCGCGCGCCCTCGACCTGCCGGGCGGCGGCGCGGCCGCGCAGCTGCCAGACCAGCTCGGCGCACTGCGCCAGGCCGGTCGCGCCGAGCGGGTGCCCCTTGGACAGCAGCCCGCCGGACGGGTTGGTGACCACCCGCCCGCCGTAGGTGTTGTCGCCGTCGGCGATGAACTTCTCGGCGGTGCCCTCCGGGGTCAGGCCGAGGGCCTCGTAGCTGAGCAGCTCGTTGGTGGTGAAGCAGTCGTGCAGTTCCACGACCGGAATGTCGAGGGGGTCCACGCCGGCCTGCTGATAGACCTGCTGGGCGGCGGCCCGGGACATGTCGTAGCCGACGATCGACAGCATCGAGTCGCCGTCGAAGGTCGAGGCGGTGTCGGTGACCATGGCCTGCGCGGTGATCGCCACGTCGGTGCGCAAACCGTGTGTGCGCGCGTAGTTTTCGCTGACCAGGACGGCGGCCGCCGCGCCGCAGGTGGGCGGGCAGCACTGCAGCCGGGTGAGCGGTCCGTAGATCTGCGGGGAGGCCAGCACCTCCTCGACGGTCACCGGATCGCGGAACACCGCATTGGGATTGCCGGCCGCGTGCCGGCGCGCCTTGACCGCGATCCGCGCGAACACCGCCGGGTCCATGCCGTACCGGTCGGCGTATTCGCGACCCGCGCCGCCGAAGTACCGGGCCGCGAAGGGTGCGTCGCCCTCGCCCTGGAGACGGTGGACCACGGTGTCGAAGCTGTCGAACGGGCTGGGCCGATCGGTGTAGGCGGCGGCGAGCGCGCCGCGCTGCATCTGCTCGAATCCCAGGGCCAGCACCACATCCGCGATGCCGTGCTCGATCGCCTGCCGAGCCAGGAAAAGCGCCGACGACCCGGTCGAGCAGTTGTTGTTGACATTGATCACGGGAATGCCGGTGGCGCCCACGCGGTAGAGCGCCGCCTGCCCCGACGTCGAATCTCCGTACACCCACCCCGCATACGCCTGCTGCACCGTCGTGTACTCGATGCCCGCGTCGGTCAACGCGGCCCGCACCGCCTGCTCGCCCATGACGTCGTAGGTCTGCGTCCGGCTGGGCGTGGTGAACGGGATCATCCCGACGCCCGCCACCAACACGCGACTTCCCATGTCTCACCTCTCGGGGATTGCGCTATCTGGAATTCACTTAGTAGAGCAGTGGGTGCGCGTGGATGCAAGGGCGATGATGTTCTTAGTGGGTAATCAGTGCGCAATCCTCGGGTGTGTTCAACCCTGGTCCTTAGATCTAGCTATTCATTCTTCACTTACTTTGACCTCGACATCGGTGACCCCAACTGTTGGGGCTGTCGGTGGCTGCGGCCCGGGTTCGATACTGGCTCCCGCCAAGATCGAGAACGATGGAGCCGCAGATGAATTCGAAGAAGACCCTCGCCGCGTTCGCCGTCACCGCGGCCCTTCTCACCCCCGCCGGCGTGCTGGCCGCCCCTGCCCAGGCCGATGCGCCGGCGCCGGTGCAGGCCCAGCCGGTGGACACCACCGCCACCGGCTCCTCCAGCGGGTCCTACTCCGCCGCCAACCACCTGGTCTGCGTCCTCTTCCACACCAGCCTCAATGGCTCCGTGGGCATCCCGTTCTGCTGACGGCCGCTGGCCGGGACTGTGATTCATCACGTTTATCTGCTTCAGTGACCCGTACCGTCTCGGCGCCGCTTACCGTCGCGAGGCACAACAGTTTGTTTGGGAAGGTGGCAACAAGCGTGATCGGTACGCGGGCGAAGCTCGATGAACTGGCCAAGATCCTGGAGATGGCCGCGGAACCGGCGGGTGAGGCCGGACTCGCCAAGCGGGCGTCGAAAGGCATTCCGAGCGTTCGGCAGCGGGTGGAGATGCTGCTCGACCGCGGGACGTTCATCGAGACCGGCGCGCTGGCTCGCCAGCCCGGTCAACCGGACGCGCTCTACGGTGACGGACTGGTCACCGGTCGCGGGCTGATCGGGGGGCGTCCGGTGGTGGTGATCTCCCACGATCAGACCGTGTACGGCGGGTCGGTCGGGGTCACGTCCGCCCAGAAGTTCATGCGGGCACTGAAATTCGCGTTCGACAACGCGTGCCCGGTGGTGACGATCAACGATTCGGGCGGTGCGCGGATCCAGGACGCGGTGGGTTCCATCGCATCGTTCGGTGATATCTCCCGGGTGCTGGAGAAGCTGTCCGGCTATGTGCCGCAGGTGTCGATCATTCTCGGCAAGTGCGCCGCGGGCTCGGTGTACGGGCCGATCAATACCGACGTGCTCATCGGCACCAAGGACTCCTACATGTTCGTCACCGGGCCGGAGGTGATCAAGGCGGTCAACGGCGAGGACGTGACCGCCGAGGAGCTCGGCGGCGCGAAGGTGCAGGCCGAACGCGGGACCCTGCATCACGTGGCCGAGACCGAGCAGGAGGCCTACGAATGGGCCCGCAACTACCTGAGCTTCATGCCGACGAGCTGCCTCGAGCAGCCGCCGATCGTGAATCCCGGCCTGGAGCCCGAGATCACGGCCAGTGACCGGGAACTCGACACGATCATCCCGGATTCCGATCGTGCCGGCTACGACATGCACGAGATCCTGCTGCGCATCTTCGACGACGGCGAGTTCCACGAGATCCGTGCCGCGTTCGCGCCGAACCTGATCACCGGCTTCGCCCGCGTCGACGGCTACCCGGTCGGCGTGATCGCGAATCAGCCACTGGTGCTGGGCGGTTCCATCGATGCCGCCTGCTCGGACAAGTCGACCTACTTCATCCGGCTCTGCGACGCCTTCAACATCCCGCTCGTGTTCGTCGCCGACACTCCCGGCGTGCTGCCGGGCCTCGCGGAGGAGGCCAACGGCGTCATCATCCGCGGCGGCCGTGTCCCGCGCGCCATCATCGAGGCGACGGTGCCGATCATCAACCTGGTGGTACGCAAGTCCTACGGTGGCGCATACGGCATGATGGCCGCCCGGCAGGTCGGCGCGGACGTCAGTTTCGCCTGGCCCACAGCCCGTATCGCGGTGATCGGCGCCGAAAGCGCGGTCGACCTCCTCGGCAAGCGCCAGTTGGCCGCGATGCCGGAGGAACATCGCGCCGCGGCCCGCGAATTCATGATCAACCAGTACAACGAGACGGTCGCCACCCCCTGGGTCGCCGCCGAACGCGGCTACATCGACGCCGTCATCGAACCGTCCCGCACCCGCCTGGAAATCCGCCAGGCCCTCCGCCTGCTCCGCGACAAGAAGCCGGTCAAGCCGGAGTTCAACCCGCGCAAGCACCCGATATACCCGATGTGACGTGACCGACCGGCGCGAAAACCGGTGCGGGACAACGGCCGGATGGCCCTGAGCCATCCGGCCGCAGCCGCGCGCTCGGTTCTCATTGACGTCTGCTCGCGATCAGCTCCTGTCGGTCGTCGATATTCGATGCAGGCGTATGGGTCCCACGAAGCGGCGCGTGGTTGCCGGCTTGGTGTTCACCAGCGAGAGGTCGCCGCCGTAATGGGCCAGGACGCGGTGGTCCATGACGGCTCGCCACAGCGGGGGAATGGCGGCGAGCAGGATCAGGGTGGCGTAGCCGGCCGGGAGCTGTGGTGCCGTTTGTGAGCTGCGCAGGGTTTGGTAGCGGCGACCGGGATTGGCGTGGTGGTCGCTGTGGCGTTGCAGGTGGAACAGGAATACGTTCGTGACCAGGCGGTCGCTGTTCCAGCTGTCGCGCGGGGAGCACCGTGCGTAGTTGCCGTTGGCGCGGCGCTGGCGCAGCAGTCCGTAGTGCTCGATGTAATTCACCGTTTCCAGCAGTCCCGCACCCAGCACCGCCTGCACCATCAGAAACGGAATCACCCCGAGGCCGAAGGCCAGGATCATGGTGCCCCACAACGCGACACTCATCGACCAGGCCTGCAACAGCTGGTTGTGCGGGCTGAACCAGCGCTTTTCCTTGCGAGACAGGCGTTCTCGCTCCAGGACCAGCGCCGAGCGGAAGCCGCCGACGGCGCTGCGCGGCAGGAACTCCCACAGTGACTCGCCGAATCGGGCGCTGGCCGGATCCTCGGGCGTCGCCACACGCGCATGATGACCCCGATTGTGTTCGACGAAGAAATGCCCGTAACCCGACTGTGCCAGAGCGACCTTCGCCAGCCAGCGTTCCAGGTGTTCGGCCCGGTGGCCGAGTTCATGGGCGGCGTTGATTCCGATGCCCGACACGAACCCGAGCGTCACGGCCAGACCGAGCTTGTCGGATACGCTCAGCTCGCGACTTGCCCAGAGATAGCCAGCGATGAGCAGCCCGGTGAGCTGTAGCGGCAGAAAGAGATACGTGCACCACCGATAGAACCGGTCTTCGGATAATGCCTCGTAGTCTTCCTCGCGTGGGTTGCTCCCGTCATCCCCCACAGACAGATCCAGCAGTGGGATCAGTACCAGCACGAATACCGGACCGATCCACCAGAATACTGTGAGGCCCGTGCGGGCTACCAATTGTGAGGGAAGTACAGCGCACGAAGGCGCGATCAACCCCAGAATCCAGAGGTATCGCTTGGGGTCGCGTGCGTTCGAGTCATGGAAAATCGACATAGGGGCCTCTTTGATCCAACAGCGGCACTCGCTCGCGAGTGCAGACGGCCGAAATCTTTTGGCTCAAACCCGTCGATTTAGATTAGTCGGTTTTCTCCGCTGCGCTAGATGAATTGCCAAAAATGGTGACTGACCGGGCAATTCGACCTCATGCTCGGTTACGGACATCGAGCTCTGTGCATGATGCCCGGCAGTCAGGGTCGGTGCGAGGACCGATCCCGGCTGCCGGGCATCATCGACTGAACGTCAGCGGGTCAGGGCAGGGCCCCGCAGTTGTTCGGAGCGGGCCAGCCGGCGAGCCGATCGGTCAGCCACTGCTGCGAGTCCGCCAGCGATGGAAAGAACGCCAGCACATGGGTTCCCACCAGACCCGAAACGGTCGGAATCTGCGCGTTCGGATCCAGTTCGACGGGCACGCCGCTACTGCACCAACTGGCCGCCATCTCCCGCACCGGCACGTAGGGCGCACCCTCATCGTTCATGGCCGAGGCGGTGAGGACGGGCACCGACGGAGTGAGCGTGCCGATGCGCTGTTGGTCGAAGGCTGATTTCAGCTCGGGGTTCCGATCGATGACCGCGGTGAGCGGTTCGCCGCTGGTGGTCCATTCGGACGTGCGCGGATGGTCCTGGGCCAGGCTGGCCGGGACGGCGCATTTGCCCAGAGCGTCGTTCAGGATCGCCTTACCTGTGTCATTGAGCTCGGCGTCGAGTATCGGGCGAGTCTCCGGGTAGTCGGCGGCGATGCCATTGAGGATCCAGGCGAAAGCCGGTGCGATGGAGGGCCGTCCGTCGTTGTATCCGATGAAGTATTCGTCGTCGACCACCGGACCGCCCACATAGGCGCCGCGTATGTTCAGCTCGGGAGCGTAGCTCGACTGCAGTTCGGCCGCGCCTGCGGAAGCCATGCCGCCCTGTGAGTACCCGTAGAGAACGACCGGCGTGCCGGGGTTGAAGCCGGTGCCGGGCAATTGCAGTGCGGCGCGCGCCGCATCCAGCAGCGCGTAGGCCTGTGCCTTGCGGTTGAGGTAGTCGTGCACGTCGGGGGTGCCGAGGCCGTGGTAGTCGGTCACCACCACCGCGATTCCGCGGGCGAGCAGCGAATACAGCGCCAGCAGGTCGTATTCGAAAATGATGTCCGCCGGGGGCTGGTATTGCACGACCTGCGTCATCAATTTCGACGGCGCACATTGATTGCCCTGGCCCTTGGTGCCGCCCGCGTATGCGATCAGTGGGCGCTCACCTGGGCCGGTCCACGGCACGCTCGGCTGCAGGAGCGTGCCGACGACTGCCGTCGGCGCATCGTGGGTATCGCTGCTGACGTACATCATTCGCGTCGCGGCGGCCGGAACGACGCCGGGCATTCCGGGTGCGGAGAAGGCCACCTGTGCCGGTTCGGCGCGCACGATGGCCCCCGGTGTGGGTGGTAGCGGCGGCGGCAGGTAGAAATCGTCGCCCGCCGCGACGGGTTCCGCACTGGCGAGCAGCGCCGAGTTCGTGGCGCCGCCGCCGACCATGATGAGGGTTCCTGTCAAAGCTGCGGCCAATCCAAGCAGTCGCCTCCGCACTTTATCGATCCTTCCTGCGAGTGAGGGACCCAGGGCATCTCGAATCGGGTGTTGAGGCTATACGCAGGGCTATCGGTTTTTTGTGAATCAGTGGAAGAAACGCCGGACTCGCGTCGGCCTACCGCGTGTCGTTATGGGATTGCCCGTCGTGTCGCCATTGCCAATTCGGAGATGTCTATGAATGACCTGTGCGCCCTACGGGATTGCGAATCCTCGGGTCGCGCAGGCGCGAGGGCTCGTTGATCGGGTGGCCGGCCTAGGGCAGGAGAGCAGGTGAATCCCCGGTCGCGGGGAGGACTGTTGCCTGATCGATGACAAACGTCCGTTTTGGTGTGTAGCTGAAAGTTTGCCGATATAGTCGGGTCAGAATTCGGACTGGCTTGTCTAACGACGTGAACTATTCATGGAGGTCAGACACGTGCTTGGTCGGTTTCCTGTTTTCCTCCGCAGCGGGTCGGCGAAAGTTGCAGCTGCGCTGGGTGGTGTGGTTCTCGGGTTGTCGATGATGACGACGACTGCTGCGGCGGATCCGATATATCCGATCCCCGATCCGGATCCGTTCTACGCCGCGCCGGCGGATCTGGCGGCACATCGGCCCGGTGATGTGCTCCGCACGCAGACACTGCCGCCGGTGGCCGTATTTCCCGGCGCCACCGTTACTTTGGTGCAATTCCGATCCACCAACTCCCACGGTGAGCCGATCGCGGCGACCACCACGATCCTTACCCCGATCGGTCACCAGCCCGACGCCCCGTTGATGTCGTATCAGCACTTCATCAACGCGCTCGGCACCAGCTGCGCGGTGTCACATCTGCTGTACTCCAACGATCCGAATCTCCTGACGACGGCGTCGATTCTGAATATGGCACTGGCGCAGGGCTGGAGCATAGCGCTGCCGGATCATCTCGGTCCGTACGTCGCGTTCGGGGCGGCGCGTCTGGGTGGCCGGATCGTTCTGGATGGTGTCCGAGCGGTGAAACAGCTGCCGGAACTCGCCGCCCAGCACAGTCCGGTCGTGCTGGCCGGCTACTCCGGCGGCGGCATGGCCACCGGGGCGGCGGCGGCGCTCCAGCCGTCGTACGCGCCGGAGCTGAAACTCGCGGGTGCGGCCATCGGTGGTGCCCCGATGAACCTGGTGACGATGGTGCAGGCGTTGGGCTACGACCCGCACCCGGCCTTCGGGCTGGCCATGGCGGCGGCGATCGGCCTCGAGCGCGAATATCCGAACGAGCTGCCGATCAGCTCGTACCTCAACCAGACTGGCTTGGCCCTCCGCAATGAAATGGCCAATGACTGCACCAATCAGATCCTCGCCGAAGGCGTCGGCGGCAGCGCGCGGGCATACATGGCCGATCCCACGGGCTTCAACTTCCGTGAAGGCCAGTCGGTGCTGGAGGAGAACAGCTTGGAACTCTTCGGCGAAGTGCCGGAAACACCGGTGTTCGAATGGCATTCACCCGACGACCCGCTGATTCCGGTCCAAGCGATCGACAACACCGACCACCGCTGGTGCGCGGCCGGCGTCCCGGTGCAGACGCTGCGCGTTCCCGCACCCGAACATCTGTCGGGAGCGGTGCTGGGTGCCCCCGAGGTACTGGCGTGGCTCAACGGCCGGGTTCGCGGCGAGCCGGCACCCAGTAACTGTTGACCGGGTTGCCGTGACTTCACGGCCGGCGTTCTCACCTGATCCGGGCGGCCTGGCAGGTCGCCCGGACTGGGCCGAGCAGACGGGATCGGGCGGCTCCGGCTTCCCCCCCGGCGGAGCGGTCGGCCGAGCTCGACGCTCTGACCTGGATAAATGTGCCCTCGGCAGGATTCGAACCTGCGACACCCGCTTTAGGAGAGCGGTGCTCTATCCCCTGAGCTACGAGGGCTGGACGTGCCGGGCGGGAGGCTCGGCCGGGACGTCGGGGAGTCTACCTGGTCGGGGGGCCGGGGGCCGCATTCGTGGTCGGGGTGGTGGAGTCGGCTGATCGGCGGGGTGGTGGGCGCGGCGAGCCCGGCCCGGAGCCGCTAGCGGCCCGCGGGCCGGCTCTCGTCGTAGTCCGACGGTGCGAATCTGCTTGTCTTCCAGCGGAAGAGGAGGGTGGCGCCGGGCCAGTTGTTGGTGATGCGGCCGGAGGCGTTGCGGTACCAGCTGGAGCAGAAGTTCCAGGGGGTGTCCTTCAGGCGGCGCTGCAGCCAGTCGTCCCAGGACTTTTCGACGTCGGGGCGGGGCGAGAGGATGTGGCCGGGGCGGGCGGAGAGGTAGTCGACGACCTGGCGGATGTAGCGGGCCTGGGACTCCAGCATGTAGATGATGGAACCGGAGCCGACGTTGGTGTTCGGGCCGTACATCATGAACAGGTTGGGGAAGCCGGGGACCGACATGCCGAGGAAGGCGCGGGCGCCCTCGGGTGACCATTCGTCGGCGAGTTTGCGGCCCTGCAGGCCATAGATATTCATGGGGGCGAGGAACTCGGTGCCCTTGAAGCCGGTGCCGTAGACGATGACGTCGACGGGATGCTCGACGCCGTCGGCGGTGCGAATTCCGTTGGTCGTCACCGCTTCGATGGCGGTGGTCTCGACGGTGACATTGTCCCGGGTCAGTGCGGGGAAGTACTCGTTGGAGAACAGGCCGCGCTTGCAGCCGGCGGCGTAGTCCGGAGTCAGCTTGGCGCGCAGCGCCTCATCGGGCACCTGCTGGTTGCGATGCCGGTCCGCGACGGCGATCACCGGATGCTTGATGGCGGGAATGTCGGTGAGCGCCAACGCCATCACCTCGAAGAAGGTCCAGATGGCGAATCGCTCGGCCAGCCGCGTCCCGGGCACGTACTTGAACAGCGCGTGGTGCACCGGGGTGTACTCGGTGTCGAACTTCGGCAATACCCAGGCGGCCGAACGCTGGAACAGCGTGAGGTGTCCGACCTTCGGCTGGATGGCCGGAATGTATTGGATGGCACTGGCTCCCGTGCCGATGCACGCGACCCGCTTGCCCGTCAGATCGACCGAATGATCCCACTCGGCGGAGTGGAAGGCCGCGCCGGCGAAGGAGTCGATGCCGGGGAGGTTCGGCATCGCGGGGCGGGAGAGCTGCCCGACGGCGGGGATGAGGACGTCGGCGACGTGGGTGACGCCGTCGGCGGTGCGAACCCGCCACCGGCCGCCCTGCTCGTCGAATTCGGCGTCCATCACCTCGGCGCCGAACTCGATCTTGGCGGGCAGGTCGTGCTTCTCGGCGACGGCGCGCATGTACGCGTGGATGTCGGCCTGCTGCGAGAACCGGCGTGGCCAATCGGATTTCGGCTCGAACGACCACGAGTACAGCGGCGAGGGCACATCGCAGGCGGCGCCCGGGTAGGTGTTCTCGCGCCAGACGCCGCCGAGGTCGGCGGCCTTCTCCAGGATGGTGAAGTTGGTCAGGCCGTGGCGTTGCAGTTCCAGCGCCATGCCCAGCCCGGCGAATCCGGCACCGATGATCAGAATGGAGGGCTCTCGCTGCATACCAGCAACGGTAGGGCGTATTCCCGCCGGTCCTGCAGACATCGCCGGACAGCGAATCCGTATTTTCGGTCACGTCGGTCGGGTGAGTCCTGATTCACCCCTGGCAATCATGGGAAGGCCGCCCTCACGGCCCGCTGTCCGGGTCAGTGAGCGCCGTCTGACCTGCGACGCTGTCCTCGACTGGACAGCCCGGTGTCACACTCAATATATTCACGGAAGTTCTTGCTCCAATTTACTTGTCCTGGTTAGTGATTGGCTATTCTGCGCCGCCGCAGGGGGCGTCGTCAGCAGGTCGTGGCGCTGATCAGGATTGCGGAGCCGGCTGGTCGTCGTGCTGGGCGGCGGCGGGTCGGCTACGGGCTGCGGGCGGTGAGGGTGGGGTTCGCCGCCCGCAGCTCGAATATTTCGCCAGCTCACCGGCCCCGGACTGAGGTCACGTTGCCGTCAGTTCGGGCCCCGACCCGTGCATGTCCGAATCGGCTAGGCTCGCCGCAAGTGACTCAGTTCACTCTCCAGTAGGTACATGCAAGGAGCGGTTGGGAAATGTTGAGCACCATGCAGGACGAGCAGCTGTCACTCGCGACACTGCTGCGCTATGCCTCCACCTTCCAGGGCGACAGCCACGTCTCCACCTGGACCGGTGACGGCTTACGCACCCAGACCTATCGCGAGGTCGGCCAGGACGCGGCCCGGCTCGCCAATGCCCTGCGTGACCTGGGTATCGGCGTCGGTGACCGGGTCGGCACGTTCATGTGGAACAACAACGAGCACATGGTCGCCTACATCGCGGTGCCCGCCATGGGCGCGGTGCTGCACGCGCTGAACATCCGGCTCTTCCCCGAGCAGCTGGTGTACGTGGCCAATCACGCCGAGGATCAGGTCGTCATCGTGGACGGCTCGCTGCTGCCGATGTTCGCGCAGTATCTGCCGAACCTGAAGACGGTCCGCCACGTCATCGTCGCCAATGGCGATGCCGCCGCGCTGCAGGCCCCCGAGGGTGTCACCGTGCACTCCTACCGGGAGCTGCTCGACGCCCAGCCCGACACCTACGACTACCCGGTCGTCGACGAGCGTTCCGCCGCCGGCATGTGCTACACCTCCGGCACCACCGGCGATCCCAAGGGCGTCGTCTACTCGCACCGCTCGAACTGGCTGCACGCCATGCAGGTGATCTCGCCCAACGGCATGGGCTTCACCGCGGCCGACACCGTGCTGGCCATCGTGCCGCTGTTCCACGCCAATGCCTGGGGCATTCCGTACGCCGCGCTCATGTCGGGCGCGAATGTGCTGATGCCGGACCGTTTCCTGCAGCCCGCACCGCTGCTGGCAATGATGGCCGAGGCGAAGCCGACCTTCGCCGCCGCGGTCCCGACCATCTGGGGCGGCGTGCTGGCCGGGCTGCAGGCGCAGCCGCAGGACATCTCGCACCTGCGTACCTGTGTGGTCGGCGGCGCGGCGGTCCCGCCGTCGATGATGCGGGCCTTCGAGGAGCGGCACGGTGTGAAGCTGCTGCACGCCTGGGGCATGACCGAGACCTCGCCGCTGGGTTCGGTGGCGCATCCGCCCGCCGGCGCCGAGGGCGAGGAGGCCTGGAGCTACCGCTACACCCAGGGCCGCTTCCCGGCCGGCGTGCAGGCGCGCCTGGTCGGCGATGACGGTTCGGTGCTGCCGAACGACGGAGAAGCCCTGGGCGAGTTGGAAGTTCGCGGCCCGTGGATCACCGGCGCCTACTACGCGCCGTCGGGCGGCGAGGTCGATCCCGACAAGTTCCACGACGGCTGGCTGCGCACCGGCGACGTCGGCAAGATCAGCCCCAATGGCTACCTCACCCTGGTCGACCGCTCCAAGGACGTCATCAAGTCCGGCGGCGAATGGATTTCGTCGGTGGACCTGGAGAACGCCGTCATGGGCCACCCGGCCGTGGCCGAGGCCGCCGTCATCGGCATCCCGGACGCGAAGTGGGACGAGCGTCCCCTGGTCGCCATCGTCCTGGTCGAGGGCACCGAGGCCGAACCCGAAGAGCTGCGCGACTTCCTGGCCCCCAAGTTCGCCAAGTGGCAGCTGCCCGAGCACTGGTGCTTCATCGCCGAGGTCCCCAAGACCAGCGTCGGCAAGTTCGACAAGAAGCGGCTGCGTGCCCAGCACGCCGACGGCTCGCTGACCGTCGTCACGCTGTCCTGACCCACCCGGGTGCGCCCTCGGCGGGAGGGCGCACCCGCCGGTCAGCCGAATGCGCTGTGTCGCAGCGCTTCACGCCGTCCCGAGCGGATTCAGGACGGCGAATCGCCATTCCCCGTTCTCGAGCTGCCGGGCGATATTCGCGGTGGTGCCGGTGGGGGAGACCCGCGTGCCGTCGGGCGCGTCGATCTCCAGGGTCCAGTTGGTGACCAGCAGGGCTGCGTCACCGCCGATCAGCAGATGCTTGCTGTTGTTGGTGAGCTGTCCGCGGGCGGCGACCGTGCCGCTGATCTCCTGACGCAGGGCGTCCGAGCCGGAAATGACGGCTCCGGTGGTGGTCCGCATGGTCGCGCCCGGGGCGAAGAGCGAGAGCACCCCCGGCACGTCGCCCGCGTTCAGGCGCTCCTCGAAAACCCTTGGCAGCTGGGCGGGATCGGTGATCTGGGTGGCCATGATCTGGTCCTTTCGTGGTCGGATCGACGCTTTCCATGCTGGTCTGCGGCGGTGGCCCGGGCGAGGTCGAAAGGGGACGCGTCATGGTCAAAAGTGGAAAATCGCGGTTCGGCTAGCCCTCCGGGTAGAAGACGAACAGGGTGCAGCCGGTGACCGTCGAGGGGACGTGCCAGGAACCGGCAGGGGCGTGGAGGAAGGTTCCGGCGGGGTAGTCGCGCGCGCCGTCGTTGAAGACGCCCGAAACCACGTACACCTCTTCGGGACCGGGCTGATGGATGTCGCGACCGTGCCAGGAGGCGTTCGGGTCCAGCTCGACGACGTTGGCGCTCGCGCCGTTCGTTCCCGTCCAAAGGGTACGCACCCGGATGCCCGGGAAGATCTCGCGCGCAGGCGATTCCGTGACGGAGGCCGAGGTGTAGCCGGGCTGGGTGAGAATTTCGGAAGTCATGCCGACCACGGTGCCGTAGGCGGCATGGGCGGCACAGTGTCAGAAAAGACATTATGGGGTACTTTTCTGCCATGCATCGCGTGACGGCTCTGGTGCGGCCGGTCCAGTCGACCTTCGAGCTCGGCTGTGCCGCAGAGGTATTCGGCACCGAACGGGAAGGTGTGCCGAACTACTACGAATTCGGGGTGTGCACCGAGACGCCGGGACTGGTGCCCACGACGGCCGGGTACTCGCTGGAGGTGGCGGACGGGCTTGCGGCGCTGGCCTCCGCCGACACTGTGATAATTCCGGGCTGGACGCCGGTGGAGGCGCCGCTCTCCGACCCGGTGCGTCGTGCGCTGCTGCGGGCGCACGGCCGCGGTGCTCGAATTGTCACGATCTGCCAGGGGGTATTCGCCCTGGCGCGCACGGGTTTGCTCGACGGCAGGGCCGCCACCACGCACTGGGCGCGCGCCGACCGGCTGCAGGCGGAGTTTCCCCGGATTCATGTGCAGCCGGACGTCCTCTACGTCGACCACGGCGACGTCGCCACCAGCGCCGGTGCGGGCGCGGGCATCGATCTGTGCCTGCACCTGGTCCGCCGCGATCACGGTGCCGCCCACGCCGCACTGCTCGCCCGGCACATGGTGATGCCGCCGCACCGTGAAGGCGGCCAGACCCAATACGCGCCGACGCCCCCGCCCTCCGACCTGCTGGATGGCCTGCTCGACTGGGTGGAGGGCCGGCTCGGATCGCCACTCTCGGTGCGCGACATGGCCGCTCACCTCAATGTCTCGCCCCGCACGCTGGCCCGCAGCTTCGACGATCGGCTCGGCACGAGTCCGGGTGCGTGGTTGCTCGCGCGCCGGGTGGCGGCGGCCCGCACGCTGCTGGAGGACACGGACCTGCCGGTGGACGCCATCGCGACTCACGTCGGCCTGGTCTCGGCGGTGAACCTGCGCCGTCGTTTCCGTGCGCAGGTGGGAACGACTCCGGGCGCGTACCGCCGGGCCTTCCGGATCTCGTGAGCGGCCGGTGTCGCCGCGGGCTAGGCGTCCTTGACCGCGGGGGCACGACCCGGACGCCAGGGCCGGAGCCTGCGGCGGAGAGGTTCCGGTCGCGGCTCCGGGTCCGTACCGTTAGTTTGAGGGCAGATGCCCGCAATCTGCAGGGGTGGACGAGGAGGTCCGGGTGGAATCGACACGCGCGCAGGCCGCACGGCCGGTCACGGCGAGGAAGGTACCGCCGATCACGCGGGCCGGGGGTGGCCGCGCATGACGCTCGGGCTGATCAGGTCGGTGGGGGAGCGGGCCTACCTGGAGGCGGAATCGGCGCGGCTGGTGCTGGAGGCCGGGCTGGCCCGGCTGGAATCACCGGCGGTGCTGCTGTCGGCGGCCACGGCCATGCTGCGCTACGGCACGCTGGCGGCCGGGCTGCGGCTGTCGGCGGCCCGGTACGGCGGGCGGGTCGCGGTCATCGACGAGCTGGGCGAACTGTCCTTCGCCGAACTCGAGGACCGGTCGAATCGGCTCGCCAACGCCTGGCGCGAGCGCGGCCTGAAACCCCATGAGGGCGTGGCGATCCTGGCCCGCAATCACCGCGGCCTGCTGGACGCGATCTTCGCCGCCGCCAAGTGCGGAGCCCGGATCATCCTGCTCAATACCGATTTCGCGGGCCCGCAGATTCGTGATGTCGCCACCCGCGAGGGCACCGACCTGCTCGTCTACGACGACGAGTACGCGCCCATGCTCGACGAGGTGAGCCCGCGGCGCGGCAGCTACCGGGCCTGGACCGAGCAGCCACGCGAGGACAGCCTCGAATTCCTCATCGAGACCGGCTCGCCCGACGCGCCGCCCGCGCCCGGCGCGGAGCCCAAGATCATCCTGCTGACCAGCGGCACCACCGGCACCCCCAAGGGCGCGCCGCGCGCCGAGCCGAAATCGCTGCTGTCGCTGGGCGGTCTGCTGTCCAAGGTCCCGTTCCGGGTGAACGAGGTGACCGAGTGCTGTGCCCCCATGTTCCACACGCTCGGATTCGCCTGCGCCATGCTGACTCTCGGCTTCGGCTCCACCCTGGTGATCCGCCGCCGCTTCGACCCGCAGGCCGCCATCGACTCCATGGCGCGGCACGGGGCCACCACGGCGATCGTCGTCCCGGTCATGCTGGCCCGCATGATCGACCTGGGCGGCCGCGCGCTCACCGGGCACGATCTGTCCGCGCTGCGCATTATTTTCGTCGCGGGCTCCCAACTGGGCGCGCACCTGTGCCGGGAGGTGACGGCGGCCTTCGGACCGGTCGTCTACAACCTGTACGGCTCGACGGAGGTCGCCTACGCCACCATCGCCACGCCTGAGGACCTGGCCGAGGAGCCCGGTTGTGTGGGCCGGCCGGTGCTGGGGGCGCGGGTGGAGATCCTCGACGATCGGGGCCGCCGGGTGCCGGCCGGGGCCACCGGCCGCATCTTCGTCGGGAACACCATCCAGTTCGAGGGCTACACCGGCGGCGGCCACAAGGAGGTCGTCCGCGGCCTCATGTCCTCCGGCGATGTCGGCCACTTCGACAGCGCGGGCAGGCTTTTCATCGACGGCCGCGACGACGACATGATCGTCTCCGGTGGTGAGAACGTCTTCCCGGTGGAGGTCGAGGAACTGCTCTACACCCACCCGTCGGTACGGGAGGCGGCCGTCCTCGGCGTCCCCGATGAGCAATTCGGCGCGCGCCTCAAGGCTTTCGTGGTCGTCCACGACGGCCACCAGCTCAGCGAGCTCGAGATCAAGGACTTCGTGAAGGCCAATCTGGCCCGCTACAAGGTCCCCCGCGAGGTGGTCTTCCTGACCGAACTGCCCCGCAACCCCACCGGCAAGGTGCTCAAGCGCAAGCTCCAGGAGGCCTGAGCCGACAGCGATTCGGGGGATTCGGCCCCATGTGTTCGGGGGATTCGGAACCGTGTGATTCCCTGCCCGGGGTCGTATGCTGGGCATCTCGCAGTACGCGGCAGAGCATGGGGGAGGACAGGTGCCGGGGGCAGGCAATCTCGGCCACTATCGACTCGTCGAGCTGATCGGGCGGGGCGGCATGGGCCAGGTGTGGCTGGCCGAGGACACACACCTCGAACGGGAAGTCGCGCTGAAGCTGCTCCCCGCCGAGCTCGCCACCGACCAGGACTACCGGCGGCGGTTCGAACGCGAGGCACGGCTGGCCGCGCGACTGCGCGGACCGCATGTGGTGCCCATCCACGCCTTCGGCGAACTCGACGGCCGCCTGTACATCGACATGGAGCTGATCGAGGGCGCCGATCTGAGCAAGACCCTGCGCGAGGCGGGCGCGCTCCCGCCCGACCGCGCGGTCGACCTCATCATTCAGATCGCCGAAGCCCTCGACATCGCGCACCGGGCGGGCCTGGTGCACCGGGATGTGAAGCCCTCCAACGTCCTGACCCTGCCCAACGGCTTCGCCTATCTCATCGACTTCGGCATCGCCCGCGGCGTCGGCCAGGCCACCATCACCAGTACCGGTGTGGCAGTGGGCACCTGGGCCTACATGGCCCCCGAGCGCTACTCCGGCACCGAGGACCTCCGCTCCGACGTGTACTCGCTGGCCTGCCTGCTCTACGAAATCCTGGTCGGCGCCAAGCCTTTCACCCAGGCAGATCCCGTCCAGCAGATGGCCGCCCACCTCACCACCGACCCGCCCCGCGCCAGCGACCACAACTCGCTGATCCCCGCCGCCCTCGACGCGGTCATCGCGCGCGGCCTGGCCAAGGACCCGGACCGCCGCTTCCAGAGCGCCGGAGCCCTGGCAGCGGCCGCCCGCGCCGCTCTGGACTCCCGGCCCGCCCCGCGCACCGGCCCGGCCCCGCCGACTGCCAAATGGGATAGCCCGGAACCGTTTCCGAGCTATGGCGCGGCGGGCGGGCGGCAGTATCCGACGCCGCCCGGGGCTCCCACATCCTCGCCCGGCAACCGCATCCCGACCGCGCTGACGCCTCCGCCGGGTGGGTTGTCCGCGGGCGCGACCCCGCACCGCGGAATCCCGGGCGGTTCCGGTGACCTGGTCTGGGGCGCGACGCCGCCGCCCGGCGGTATGCCGGGATCGATGGCCGGGCCGGTCCCCGACCGTGTGCCTCGACCCCATGCAGGACAGCCGCCGGTCGCCTCCGCCGGAATGTCCTGGGGCGCAACGGCTCATCCGGGAGTCGTCGCGCGATTGCCCGATGGCGGCATGCCGGCCTACGGCGCGGCAACGGGGAGTCCCGCCATTGGCGCGGGGAATTCGGTACGGCCCGTGCCGATCAGCGCCGGTCGGGTGTTGTGGTGGATCCTGCTGGTGCTGCTCATCGCGTTCTTCGGGCTCTTCACGGCGGCGGGTATCGACGTGCTGATCACCGAGACCAAGGGCGGTGTGTCGGATTTCGTCGCGACCATCGTCGCGCTGGTGGTATTCGTCGCACCGCTGGCGGTGTTCGTGTGGCTGGGGTGGCGTGAGGTCAAGAGGTTTCGTTCGCGCCGCCGCTGAAACCGGATCGGGGTGTGCCGGGTACGAACGCGGATCGGCGCGGCCGGGTTGGCCGGTCGCGCCGAATCAGGGTGGTGCGCTCAGCAGTTGCGGAGTTCCGGGCTCTGGTTGAGCAGTTGGGCGCGGGTGGAGATGAAGGTGGTGTAGGTGTCGCCGCCGACCGAGGTGAGTGGGAAGGCCGCCACCCGGTGACAGTTCTGGAAGGCGAGCTTGATGCCGAAGTGGCGTTCCAGGCCGCCGCGGATGGCGTCGGAGGCCATGGCGCGCAGCAGTTGGCCGCGGGCGGTCTCGTCCGGCGGGGGGATGGTGTTGTCGGCGTATTCCGCCGTGCCGGAACGCAGGTCGGCGGCTACCCGGCTGACGACCTCGTAGGCGTAGGGCAGCGAATTACGGACGCATTCGACGAACTCTGCGTCGCTGACTTCACCGCGTTCGGCGCGCTCGAGTAGTGCGGTAGGTACGTCGAGGGACATATCGCTCTCCTCATGGGATGGCGGAAGGTGTCAGCCGATTGTAGATGAAAAACGTTGTCAATAACTCTGAATTCGCAGCGAAAGTACCCGTTCCAGAGCATTTTTCGCATCCGCCGACAGTGTGCGCACCAGCTCGCCCGCCGGTAGCTCGGGCGCCAGTGAATGTGCCTGACCGGCCCAGAGATTCACCTCGTCGGCATTGCCGGCCGCCCGCGCGGCCGCTCGCAAAGGCCCGGTGGCGTAATGGATCTCGGGGTAGGCGACCGGCGCGTCGGGGTGTTCCACCATGAACCGGTTGCGCAGCCCGCGCGCCCGCCGCCCGGTGAAGGCGCGGGTCAGCATGGTCGGTGTCGGCTCGGCGATGGCGTCCCGGACAACCGGCGCGGTCCCGGCCTCGGGGCAGCGCAGGAACGCGGTGCCGAGCTGCGCCGCCGCCGCGCCCGCGCACAGCACCCCCGCGACCGCCGCCCCGGTCGCGATGCCGCCCGCCGCCACGATCGGCGTGTCGTTCCCGAGCGCGGCCATCTCGGCGCGCAGCAGTTGCAGCAGCGTCAGCAGCCCCAGCGGGTCGGTGAGGTCGTCGGCCGGATCGTCGACGAAGACGCCGCGGTGCCCGCCCGCCTCCGCGCCCTGTGCGATCAGCACGTCCGCGCCCGCGGCGACCGCTTGCCGGGCCTCGGCCGCAGTCGTGACCGTCACCCACACCTCGGACCCGGCCGCGTGCAGGCGCGCGATCTCCCCGGCGGACGGACAGCCGAAGGTGCTGGACACCACCGGCACCGGATCGGCGATCAGCAGATCCAGCTTGGCGGCCCAGTCGTCGCTGTCGTAGCGGGCCTCGCCGACCGGGAACTCGGCCGCCAGCGTCCTTATATATGTATCGAACCGATCGGTCGGACTCGGTTCGGAGGGATAGAACAGATTGACCCCGAACGCCCCGGAGGTCAGCGCCCGCGTGGCCTTGATCCGGGCGGCCAGTTCGCTCGCGGGCAGGTATCCGGCGGCCACGAAGCCCAGCCCGCCGGCCTCGGTCACGGCGGCGGCCAGTTCGGGGGTGGAGGGTCCGCCCGCCATGGGGGCAAGAACGATCGGCGTATCCAACTCGTCGAGAACCATCTCGCCAGTGTGCGCCTTCGGTTACGGTTTGTGACCAAGGGTTCGAGCACTCGACCTGGCGTTATCGCACAAAAGGTTGCGAATTGGTCACGAGCGAGTACTGTTTCCGTCACAGCGATGCCGAATCGTTACCGGACCCACCGAACGCTAGGACTTGCAGTGCCGCACCATCGAACGACCGCGAACTCTGTCACAGTCATGGATCTGCTCGGTGATTCCGGTGCGGGCAGCACTGTCACCATGCCGCGCCGCCGCCACCGGGCCGAACCCTCCACCGCCGAGCGTGTGAAGACCGCCGCGGGCGTGGCCGTCGCCGCCGGCGCCCTGATCGGCACCGGAACCCAGCTGGTCCCGGCCCTGGCGCACGCCGCGCCGCTGCTACCCACGCACGACGAGAAGCCCGCCACCATCGGCGAGGACGTCGCCCCGGCCGAGCAGGCCGACCTCGATCTGAAGCAGGCCAGGGACTCGGCCCCCGCGGCGCAGACCCCGCAGGCCCAGCCGATCGCGGCCACCACGCCCGACCCGGCCCCGTTCGGCCTGCAGAACCTGCCGCCGGAGATCTCCGCGCCGCTGCAGCAGGCCGAGCAGACCCTCAAGAACCTCCAGCAGCAGCTGAACCCGGGCCCGAACGTGGTCAAGCCGGTCGACGGCCAGCTCACCTCCGGCTTCGGCATGCGCTGGGGCGCAATGCATTACGGCATCGACTTCGCCGACCCGATCGGCACGCCGATCCACTCGGTGATGGGCGGCGAGGTCATCTCCGCCGGCCCCGCCTCGGGCTTCGGCCTCTGGGTGCGCGTCAAGCAGGACGACGGCACCACCGCGGTCTACGGCCACGTCAACGACATGTACGTGACCGTCGGCCAGCGGGTGAACACCGGCGATGTCATCGCCTCCGTGGGAAACCGCGGAAACTCCACAGGTCCCCATCTGCACCTCGAGATCTGGGACGCCGCCGACAACAAGATGGATCCGCTGCCATGGCTAGCCAGCAAGGGCGTTCTCATGCAGCAGCAGTGGGGACCGGACCAGTAGACCGTTCACCGCTGCCCTCGACCGGACGCTTTCCGGACCGGCGCCCGCCGGTGGGTGCGGTGACGACACTGGACGACCTCTTCGACCCGGCCTCCGTGCCCGGCCGCTCCTACGCGGTGCTCGTGCAGCACCCGCGCTCGACCGTGCTCGAGGTGGCCGAGCGGCTGACCATCCCGCCGCGCGCGGCCGAGGCCGCGCTGGAGGCGCTGTGCCAGCTCGAGGCCGCGGTGCGCCTCACCGACGGCAAGGGCGTGGTGCGTTTCGACGCGCATGCGCCGGAAGCCTTGTCGGAGGCCGAGACTCGCCGGCGTAATCAGGACATGCTGCGCATGCAGTCGGCCGCCGCGCGCCTGGGCGAGACCTTCCGCTCGGTGCGCCGCACCGCCGATGCCGACGGCGCGGTGGTGGCGGTCTATGAACGCCGCCAGCTGCTGGCCGATTTCGAGGACCTGCAGCACACCGCGCACGCCTGCGTGAAGGTGGTGGAGCGCGGCCCGTTCCTCTCCGATGTGGAGACCGAGGAGCGGATGTTCGAGCTGAAGTCCTCGCGCATCACCGCGGGCATCGCCTACCGCACCCTGTACCAGGAGACCATCTACCAGGACCCGGAGCGGCTGCGCCACGTCCTGGCCACCAATGCGATTGGGGCGCAAGCGCGTACGCTGCCCGACCCGCCCATGAAGCTGATCGTCGCCGACGATCGGCGCGCGGTGCTGGTGCTGCACACCGACGAGCGCCGCGGCGACCCCATGGGCGTGCGCGTCGGCCCGTCGCCCACGCTCGACCTGCTGGTCAAGACCTTCGACTCGCTGTGGCTGATGGCCACGCCGATCTCGGTGAACCCGGCCGAAGCCCTCGACGAGCGCGACAAGGCCATCCTGACGCTGATGAGCATGGGCGCCACCGACGACACCATCGCCCGCCGGCTCGGCCTCTCGCGCCGAACGGTGGTGCGCCGCACCGCGAGTCTGCTCGAGCGCCTGGGCGCCAGCACGCGGTTCCAGGCCGGCGTGCAGGCGACACGCCGCGGCTGGCTCTGAACCGCTGTGGTGCAAGTCACTTCATAGCAACAATCATTGCTGCTCAGCGATAGTCACTGTGCTCGGGCCGCTCGAGGCCGCGCGCGAGCATCGATATGATTGTTTGATCCGCTCACCCGTTGGCGATCCATAGGGAACAAGACGCCATTTTTCGTGGGTCGGGCCGAGTGTCTTCGGCCTGCGGAAAAGATGAACCCGAGAGGTGAATGCACGCGAATGGATACTGCCCGCCGTACAGCTCGCGGTAATCGTCGGCGTCGGTCCGGCAGCCCACTCTTCGGGCAATTGCTCACCGCCGCGGTCGAGTCCGCCGCCGACGACGTCGCCATCCGGTTCAATCCCACTGGAAACCCGGCCGACCAGCGCGAGATCAGCTACCGCGAACTCGATGCCGGATCCTCGCAGCTCGCCCGGGAATTGATCGGCCGCGGCGTCGGCCCCGGCGACATGGTCGCGATCGGCATCACCCGCTCCATCGAATCGGTGCTGTCGGTCTGGGCCATCGCCAAGACGGGCGCCGCCTACGTGCCGGTCGATCCGGCCTATCCGCCCGATCGCATCGAACACCTGCTCACCGACTCCGGCGCGGTGCTGGGCCTGACGACGCGGGAGTACCGCGCCGCGCTGGGCACCGCCGCCGAGTGGATCGAACTGGACGATCCGGCGCACGCGCAGCGTATCGCCGCGCACCCGGATCACCCCATCTCCTACGCCGACCGGCCGGGCACGCTCACCGAGCAGCATCCGGCCTATGTCATCTACACCTCCGGGTCGACCGGAAAGCCCAAGGGCGTGGTGGTCACCCACACCGGCCTGGCCGGGCTGGTGGCCGCCGAGCGGGAGCACTACGCGGTCACCGCGGATTCGCGTGTGCTGCACGTCTGCTCGCCGAGCTTCGACGTCTCGGTGCTGGAACTGCTGCTGACCTTCACCGCCGGTGCGACCCTCGTCATCGCACCGGCCGGGGTCTTCGGCGGCGTGGAACTGGCCGAGCTGCTGGGCCGCGAGGCCGTCACCCATGTGCTGATCACCCCGGGCGCACTGGAATCGGTGGATCCGGCCGGGCTGACCGAGCTGACCACCGTGGTGGTGGCCGGTGACAAATTCGGTCCGGAACTGATGTCGCGCTGGGCGACCGCCGAGCGCTCCTTCTACAACGGCTACGGCCCCACCGAGGCGACCATTCTCGCCACCTCGAGCGCCCCGCTGCTGCCCGGCGAGCCGATCACCATCGGCTCCGCCATCCCGGGTGTCGGTGCGTACGTACTGGATTCGCGCCTGCGGCCGGTGCCGGACGGCGTGGTCGGCGAGCTGTACCTGTCGGGTCCGGCGCTGGCGCAGGGCTACAAGGGGCGACCGGGGCTGACCTCGGAACGCTTCGTGGCGAGTCCCTTCGGCGAGGCCGCGGGCACGCCGGGCGCGCGCCTGTACCGCACCGGCGACCTGGTGCGCCGCACCCCCGCCGAATCGGACAACCCGGGCGTCATCGAGTACCTGGGCCGCTCCGACTTCCAGGTCAAGATTCGCGGCCTGCGCATCGAACTCGGCGAGATCGACAATGCGCTGAGCGCGCACCCCGACGTGGATTTCGCTGCGACACTGGGCAAGACGCTGCCCTCCGGCGCGACCGCGCTGGTGTCGTACGTGCTGCCGCGGCCGGGCGCGACCCTGGACACCGCGGCGCTGGCGGCGCACGTCGGCGAATCGCTGCCCGCCTACATGGTGCCCGCCGCCCTGCTGGTGCTGGACGAGATTCCGCTGACCCCGGTCGGCAAGCTGGACCGGAATGCCCTGCCGGAACCGGTTTTCGCGGCCCGCGAGTTCCGCGCCCCCGCCACCCGCGCCGAGGAGATCGTCGCGGAAGTGTTCGCCGCCTTGCTGATTCCGGACAATCCGGACGCGCGGGTGGGTGCGGACGACGACTTCTTCGAACTCGGCGGCAACTCGCTGCTGGCCGCACAGGCCGCCGCGCGCATCGGCACCGCACTCGGTGTGCGGGTCCCGGTCCACGCGCTGTTCGAGGGCTCGACCGTGGCCGAGCTGGCCCGCCGGCTCGACGGCGAATCGGCCCCGGCCACCGCCGGACCGGCGCTCGGCTCGCTGCCCCGCCCGAACCGGGTGCCGCTGTCGTTCGCACAGCAGCGCATGTGGTTCCTCAACCGCTTCGACCCGAACAGCGCGGTCGACAATATGCCGCTCGCGGTACGGCTGTCCGGCGCCCTCGACGTGGACGCCATGCGCGCCGCGGCCGCGGATCTGGTTGCGCGCCACGAGGTCCTGCGCACCATCTACCCGGAGGTCGACGGCGAGGGCTACCAGCTGGTGCTGCCGGCCGGCGATCCGCGGGCGCTACCCGAACTGCCGGTCGTCGACATCGACGCCGCCGAGATCCCGGCCCGGGTGGCCGAGGTGGTCGGCGCCGGCTTCGACGTCACCGCCGCGCCGCCGCTGCGGCTGCGCCTGCTGCGGCTCGCGCCCGACGAGCACGTGCTGGTGGCCGCGATCTATCACATTGCCGCCGACGGTGTTTCGATCGGCGTGCTGGCTCGCGATCTGGTCTCCGCCTACGCCGAGCGCATGCGCGGCGGCGCGCCGCAGTGGGCCCCGCTGCCGGTGCAGTACGCCGATTACGCGGTGTGGCAACGGGAATCGCTGGGCAGCGAGGACAATCCGGACTCGGCGCTGTCCCGCCAGATCGCCTACTGGCGCGAGGCTCTCGCGGGCCTGCCCGACGAGCTGGTGCTGCCCTGGGATCGGCCGCGGCCCGCCGTCGCCTCCTACCGCGGCGGCACCCACGCCTTCCGCATCGACGACGAGATCTACGCGGCCGCCCGGCATTTCGCCGAGACGCACAACACCACCCTGTTCATGGTGGTGCACTCGGCGCTGGCCGTGCTGCTGGCCCGCCTCTCCGGCACCCGCGACATCGCCATCGGCACGCCGGTGGCCGGACGCGGTGAGGCCGAACTCGACGACCTCATCGGCATGTTCGTCAACACCCTGGTGCTGCGCACCGACATCGACCCGGCCGTCTCCTTCGCGGACCTGGTGGCACGGGTGCGCGAGACCGACGTGCGCGCCTTCGGCCACGCCGACGTGCCGTTCGAGCGCCTGGTGGAACTACTGGACCCGGCCCGCTCGCAGGCCCGCAATCCGCTGTTCCAGGTCATGCTGACCTTCCAGAACATGGCGCCCACCCGCCTGGAACTGCCCGGGCTCACGGTGGCCGGCGCGGACCTCGAGATCCCGTTCGCCAAGTTCGACCTGCAGCTCACCATGCAGGAGTCGCACGACGAGCACGGCGACGCCACCGGCCTGGCCGCCGAATTCTCCTACGCCCTGGACCTGTTCGACGCCGCCACGGTCGCCGAGCTGGCCGCCCGCTTCCAGCGGGTGCTCGCCGCGGTGACCGCCGCCCCGGCCGCTCCGGTCGGCGATCTCGCGCTGTTCTCCGCGGGGGAGCGGCAGCGGGTGCTGGGCGATTGGAACGCCACCGCCTTCGACGTGGCGGCGACGCTGCCGGAAGGCGCTGCGGCGACCCTGGTTTCGCGGTTCGAGGCGCAGGTGGCGGCCACCCCGGACGCCGTCGCGCTGAGCTTCGCGGAGGAGACCCTCACCTATCGCGAGCTGTCCGAACGGGCCAATCGCCTGGCGCGGCTGCTCATCGCCGAGGGCGTGGGGCCGGAGTCACTGGTGGCGCTGGCTCTGCGGCGCTCGACGGAACTGGTCGTGGCCATGTACGCGGTCCTGCACGCCGGCGCCGCGTACCTGCCGCTGGATCCGGACCAGCCGCTCGACCGCATCGGCCACATTCTCGACACCGCGCGCCCGCGTCTGCTGCTCACTGCCGAGGGGGACGAATTCGACGCCGGTGCACGTGATGTCGTGACCGTAATGGTGGAGCGGGCGGAGGCCGCGGCGCGGTCGCACAGCGGCGCGCCGATCACCGATGCCGAGCGCGTCCGGCCGCTGCGGCCGGAACACACCGCCTACGTCATCTTCACCTCCGGCTCGACCGGCCGCCCCAAGGGCGTCGCCGTCGAGCACCGGGCCATCGTCAATCGCCTGGTGTGGATGCAGCACGAGTACGCGCTGACCGCGGAAGACGCGGTGCTGCAGAAGACCCCGGCCACCTTCGACGTGTCGGTATGGGAGTTCTTCTGGCCCTTGCAGACCGGTGCGCGCCTGGTGGTCGCCAAACCGGACGGGCATCGCGATCCGGTGTACCTGGCGCAGATCATCGCGGAACATGGTGTCACCACGGTGCATTTCGTGCCGTCGATGCTCGCGGTATTCCTTGCGGCACTGGGTGAAGCCGGCCAGATGGTTCGCGGCGCGTCTCGTTCTGGACTGAGTGGAGCGGGGGAGCGAAGCGGAGGAGCGGAGGGAGGGAAGAACGAGACCTTCGGCGCCGCGAACCCGCCCGGAGCGGAGCGGAGGGCAATCAAACTCCGTCGGGTGTTCGCCTCCGGTGAGGCGCTGCCCGCACCCACCGCGCGGCAGCTGCGGGAGCTGACCGGTGCGCGGCTGCACAACCTCTACGGTCCGACCGAGGCCGCGGTCGACGTCACCTATCACGAGGTGACCGATGCCGACACGGTGTCGGTGCCGATCGGCCGCCCCGTTTTCAACACCCGTGTCTACGTGCTGGATTCGCGCCTGAATCCGGTGCCCGTCGGTGTCGCGGGCGAGCTGTATCTCGCCGGTGTGCAGCTGGCGCGCGGCTACGTCGAACGGCCCGATCTGACCGCCGACCGCTTCGTGGCCGATCCGTTCGGCACGGGTGAACGGCTGTACCGCACCGGCGATCTCGTGAAGTGGGATGCTGCGGGTGAACTGGAGTACCTGGGCCGCACCGACTTCCAGGTGAAGCTGCGCGGACTGCGCATCGAGCTGGGCGAGATCGAGGCGGCGCTGCTGGCGCAGCCGGGCGTCGCGCAGTCGGTCGTGGTGGTACGCGCGGACGCGCACACCGGCGATCAGCTGGTCGGCTACGTGGTGAGCCCCGAGGCCACCGCCGAGGAGCTGAAAGCCGGTCTGGCCCGGGCGCTTCCGGCCTACATGGTGCCCAGCGCCGTCGTGGTGCTCGACGCGTTCCCGCTCAATGCCTCCGGCAAGCTGGACCGCAGGGCGCTCCCGGCCCCGGTGTTCGAGGCCAGGACCTTCCGCGCGCCCTCGACCCCGATCGAGGAGAGCGTGGCCGATGTCTTCGCCGAACTGCTCGGCGCGGACCGGGTGGGCGCGGACGACGACTTCTTCGAGCTGGGCGGCAACTCGCTCATCGCCACCCGCGCGGTGGCCCGCATCAACGCCGCCCTCGACGCCAATGTGGCCGTGCGCGAACTCTTCGAGACCGCAACGGTTTCCGGTCTGGCGGCGCGTATCGTGCCGGGGGCCGCGACGGGCGTGCGTCCGCCGTTGGTGGCGGGGGAGCGTCCGGCGCGCGTCCCGCTCTCCCTTGCGCAGCAGCGCATGTGGGTGCTCGATCAGCTGGATCCGGAGTCCCCGGCCTACAACATTCCGATGGTCGTCCGCCTCACCGGCGCACTGGATGTGCCCGCCCTGCGGCACGCCGTCGAGGATGTGCTGACCCGCCACGAGGTGCTGCGTACGCGCTACCCCGAATCGGCTCCGGGCGCACCGGCCTACCAGGAGATCCTCTCGGTCGCCGATGTGCTGCCGCACGGCCTCGAGGTGGAGCGGTCCGGCGATATCGGCGGCCGGGTCGCCGAGCTGGTCGGCACCGGATTCGATGTGGCCCAGCGGGTTCCGGTGCGGGTGCGCCTGATCACCGGCGACGACCCGGAGGATTACCTGCTGGTCCTGGTGGCCCACCACATCGCCGCCGACGGCGCCTCCATGGCCCCGCTGGCCCGCGACCTGATGACCGCCTACCTCGCGCACGCCGCCGGCGAGGCCCCGGCGTGGGCGCCGCTGCCGGTGCAGTACGCCGACTACGCGGTGTGGCAGCGGGCGGCCATCGGCGTCGAGGACGACGCGGACTCGCCCGCCGCCGCGCAGGTCGCGTTCTGGCGTGAGCAGCTGGCCGGACTGGCGGACCGCCCGATCCTGCCGCTGGACCGGCCGCGCCCGGCGGCGGCCGCGATGCGCGGCGCGCTGCTCGACTTCACCCTGCCCGCCGAGGTGCACGCGGGGCTGAATCGCCTGGCGCGCAACCACAATGCGTCGCTGTTCATGGTGGTGCACGCGGCGGTGGCGGCCTGGCTGTCGCGGCTGTCGGGCAGCGCCGACATCGTCCTGGGCACGGCGGTCGCCGGGCGCGGCGAGCGTGCGCTCGACGATCTGGTCGGCATGTTCGTCAATACCCTCACCCTGCGCACCCGGGTCGACGCGGCCGCGCCGTTCGACGAGCTGGTCGAGCGGGCCCGCGAGACCGACCTGTCGGCCTTCGCCCACGCGGATGTGCCGTTCGAACGGGTCGCTGAACTCGCCGCGCCCGGCCGAACCGCGGCGAATCCGCTACTGCAGGTGGTGCTTTCGCTGCAGAACACCGATACCCCGGTGCTGGAGCTGCCGGGCCTGACGGTGGCGGCGGTCAATACCCAGCTGGCGACGGCCAAGTTCGATCTGCAGATCAGCGTGGAACCGCGCCCCGACGCGGCGGGCGCTGCGGGTGAGCTGGCCGTGATCCTCAACTACGACACCGAGCTGTTCGAGGCATCCTCCATGGCGTCCTTCGGCCGGGCCCTCGAGCGGGTGCTCACCTCGGTCGCCGCGGATCCACAGCTGCCGGTCGGCGACATCGTGCTGCTGGACGCCGCGGAATCCGCTGCGGTGCAGGCACTGTCGCAGCCCGCGCCGGAACCCGCCGGGCTCGGCGTGCGTGGTGCCGCCCTGGCCCAGGTGCTCACCACCACCGCCGAGGACGACCCGGACGGCCCGGCGCTGGTGTGGGGCGACGAGGCGCTCACCTATCAGGAACTCGACGCCCGCTCCTCCCGGCTGGCCCGGGTGCTCATCGCCCGGGGCAGCGGTCCGGGCACCGGCGTGGTGCTGCGGCTGGACCGTGGCGTCGACCAGGTGGTCGCCGCGTGGGCGGTGCTGAAGGCGGGCACCATGGTGGTGCCCTTCGCGGCCGCGGAAGTCCCGGGCCGGGATGTGAAGGTCGGCATCACCGTCGGCACCGCGCCCGACAGCGTGCGCGGCATCGAATGGCTCTCGCTCGACGACTCCGAGACGGCGACCGAGATCGCCGCCGAATCGGCGCGACCGGTCACCTACGCCAACCGGATTCGCGCACTGAGCGGCACCGACATCGCCTACGCGGCGGCGGACCGGACCCTCACCTACGACGGCCTGGCCGCCGCGGTGGACCGGGCCCGCGCTCTCGACCTGACCTTCGAGTCGCGCACCTTCCACCACGGTGCGGCCGACTCGGCGCTGACCCTGATCGAAGTGGTCGCGGCGGGCGCGGTCGGAGCCTCTGTGGTCCTGGTGGATTCGGCCGGACCGGATCTCTCGGAGACGCTGGCCGACGAGTGGGTCACCCACGTCTTCGCCGACCACGATCGCCTCGGCGAGCTGAATCCCGCTCCGCTCGAGGATCTTCGGGCCGTGGTGCTCGACGCGCCGACGACGGCCGCCGAGCGCTGGACCGACGCCGCCGTGCTCGTCCTGCCCGAGTAGCCGAGCGCTAGCGGGCCGTGCTCGCGCCGCCGGATCCACCTCCCGGCGGCGCGAGTGGTAGCGAAAAGCAATCGCTATGGCGCAGGTCACATGGTGCAACGCCGGGGCCGGGCCGCCGATAGTCCCTCCAGTTCGAGCCGCCGTAGCTGCTGTGCGCGGCTATGCTGTGCCGGTTCGCCCGGGCGAGTCGGTTTCTCGGCCCGGGCTGTCGAAGAAATTCGACGTGTGTGGATTGCTGGACGTGTGAGGTGGACAACACGGATGGATACAACCCGTAGATCAGTCCGTGGGAGCAGACGCCGCCGGTCCGGCAGCCCCTTCTTCGGTCAACTGCTCACCGCGGCAGTCGAATCCGCCGGCGATGCCGTCGCCATCAGCTTCAATCCCACCGGAAATCCTTCCGACCAGCGTGAACTCACCTACCGGGAGCTCGACGAGCAGTCCTCGCGGGTGGCGCGCGAACTCATAGCCCTGGGCATCGGCCCAGGTGACGTGGTGGCCATGGGTATCGCGCGCTCGGTGGAATCGGTGCTGGCCATGTGGGCCATCGTGAAGACCGGCGCCACCTATCTGCCGGTGGACCCGACCTATCCGGGCGACCGGATCGAGCACATGCTCACCGACTCCGGTGCGAAATTCGGTGTCACCCTGGCGACCCACCGGGCCGGGCTGGGGACCGCCGCCTACTGGATCGAGCTCGACGATCCCACCCGGGCCGAGCGCATCGCGGCCCGGCCCGCGCACCCGATCTCCTACGCCGACCGCACCCGGCCGCTGACCGAGCAGCACCTGGCCTACGTCATCTACACCTCGGGCTCGACCGGCAAGCCCAAGGGTGTGGCCATCACCCACTCCGGGCTGGCCGGACTGGCCGCCCGCCGGGAAAGCCGTGCGGTGACCGAGGATTCCCGCATCACCCAGCTCACCACCCCGAGCTTCGACTTCTCCATCGTCGAGATGCTGTACGCCTTCACCGCGGGCGCCACCCTGGTCGTGGTGCCGCCGGACGTGTTCGGCGGCCACGAGCTGTCCGAGCTGCTCCGCCGCGAACGGATCACCCACATCTGCATCACGCCGGCGGTGCTGGAATCGCTGGATCCGGCTGTCCCGCAGGACCTGCGCGCCATCATGTGCGGCGGCGAGCGGGTGCCGCCCGCCCTGGTGGACCGCTGGATCACCCCCGACCGCGACTTCCATATCGAATACGGTCCGACCGAGGTCACCGCGCTGTCCACCGGTACCGCGGCGCTGCCGCCCGGCGGCGGCACGCACATCGGCACCCTGCTGCCCGGCATCGGCGCGTACGTGCTGGACGCGGGCCTGCGGCCGGTGCCGCCCGGCGTGGTCGGCGAACTCTATCTGGCCGGACCGGCACTGGCCGCGGGCTATCTGAACCGGCCCGTGCTGACCGCGGAACGCTTCGTCGCCGGACCCTACGGCGAACCCGGGCAGCGGCTGTACCGGACCGGCGACCTGGTCAAACGCCTGGAGAACGGGAACTTCGAACACCACGGCCGCACCGACTTCCAGGTCAAGATCCGCGGTCTGCGCATCGAACTCGGCGAGATCGACAGCGCCCTCACCGCGCACCCCGGCGTGGACTTCGCGGTCACCCTGGGCACCACCCTGCCCACCGGCGCCGCCGCCCTGGTCACCTATGTGCTGCCCAGCCCCGGAACCGCTCTGGACACGGCGGAATTGGCGGCCTTCGCGGGAGAATCGCTGCCCGCGTACATGGTTCCCGCCGCCATCATGGTGCTCGACGAGATCCCGCTGACCCCGGTCGGCAAGGTCGACCGCGAGCGGCTGCCGGAACCGGTCTTCACCACCCGGGCCTTCCGCGCCCCCGCCACCGCCGCCGAAGCCGCTGTCGCGGAGGTCTTCTCCGGCCTGCTCACCCCGCCCGGCGCCGAGCCGCTACGTGTCGGCTCCGACGACGACTTCTTCGAGCTGGGCGGCAACTCGCTGCTGGCCACCCAGGCCGTGGCCCGCATCGGTACCGCGCTGGGCCTGCGGGTTCCGGTGCGCGTGCTGTTCGAGGCGTCCACCGTCGCCGACCTGGCCGCACTGCTGGCCGGGGAGGCGAGCGGGAATACCGCCCCCGCACTGGTATCCGGGCCGCGGCCCGATCGCGTGCCGCTGTCCTATGCGCAGCAGCGCATGTGGTTCCTCAATCGGTTCGCGCCCGGCAGCGCGGTCGACAATGTGCCGCTCGCGGTGCGGCTCTCGGGCGAACTCGACCTCGAGGCCATGCGCGCCGCCGTCCGGGACCTGGTCGAGCGGCACGAGGTGCTGCGCACCGTCTACCCGGAGGTGGACGGCGAGGGCTATCAGCAGGTGCTGCCGCTCACCGATCCCCGTGCGATACCCGACCTGCCGGTCGAGGACATCGATGCCGCGGAGCTGACCACCCGGGTGATGGCTCTCGGCGGGACGGGCTTCGACGTCACCGCCACCCCGCCCATCCGGTTGCGGGTGCTGCGCCTCGGACCCGGCGAGCAGGTGCTGGTCGGCGTGGTGCACCACATCGCCGCCGACGGCTTCTCCATGGGCCCGCTCACCCGGGACCTGATGACCGCGTACGTATCCCGCAGTTCCGGGGCCGCGCCGCACTGGGCTCCGCTGCCGGTGCAGTACGCCGACTACACCCTGTGGCAGCGCACGGCACTCGGCGCCGAGGACGACGAGAACTCCACGCTGGCACGGCAGATCGCCTTCTGGCGCGAGACACTGGCCGGACTGCCCGACGAACTGGTGCTGCCGTCGGATCGCCCGCGCCCGCCGGTCGCCTCGTATCGCGGCGGCACCTACCGCTTCGAACTCGCCGACGACGTGTACGCCGCCGTGCGCCGGCTGGCCCGCGGCCACAACGGCACCACCTTCATGGTCGTGCACACGGCACTCGCGGTCCTGCTGGCTCGGCTGTCCGGCACCCGGGACATCGCCGTGGGCACGCCGGTGGCCGGGCGCGGCGAGGCCGAATTGGACGACCTCATCGGCATGTTCGTCAATACCCTCGTGCTGCGCACCGACGTCGATCCCGCCGCCGGGTTCGCCGACCTGCTGGACCTGGTGCGCGACACCGACGTGCGCGCCTTCGGCCACGCCGACGTGCCCTTCGAACGACTGGTGGACCTGCTCGACCCGGCCCGCTCGCAGGCGCGCAATCCGCTGTTCCAGGTGATGCTCTCGTTCCAGAACCTGGCGCCCGCCGAATTCCGGCTACCCGGGCTCACCGTCTCCGGCACCGACCTCGAGGTGCCCTTCGCCAAGTTCGACCTGCAGCTGACCGTGCAGGAGACGGTGGACGAGCGCGGCGACGGCACCGGGATGGCGGCCGAATTCTCCTATGCGCTGGACCTTTTCGACGAGCCGACCATCGCGTCGTTCGCCCGCCGCTTCGCCCGCGTGCTGGAACTGGTCGCGGCCGACCCGGGTGCACCCGTCGGGGACCTCGACCTGCTCGCACCCGAGGAACGCCAACGCGTCCTGACCGACTGGAACGCCACCGGCTTCGACGTCACCGCCGCGGCCGGCCTGCCGAACGCTGTCGCGCCGACCCTGATCTCGATGTTCGAGGCGCAGGTCGCCGACACTCCGGACATCGTGGCACTGGTCTGCGCGGACGAGCGCCTCACTTACCGGGAACTGGCCGACCGCGCCCGCCGACTGGCCCGCGAACTCATCGACGGCTACGGGGTCGGGCCGGAAACCTCGGTGGCCCTGGCCATCCGGCGCTCCACCGAGCTGGTGGTGGCCATGTACGCGGTCCTCATGACCGGCGCCGCCTACCTGCCGCTGGACCCCGAACAGCCGCTCGACCGCAACGAGCACATTCTCGGCACCGCCGGGCCGCGCCTGGTGCTGACCACCCGGCGGGACGGCTTCGACAGTGGGAGCGGCACTCCCGCCCGCTTCGTCGAGGAGGCCGAGGAACGGGCGCGGAGGTGGACGAGCACCCCGATCTCGGACGCCGAACGGACCCGTCCGCTGCGGCCGGGGCACCCGGCCTATGTCCTGTTCACCTCGGGCTCGACCGGTCGGCCCAAGGGCGTGGCCGTCAGTCACGCCGCCATTGTCAATCGGCTGGTCTGGATGCAGGCGCGGTACCGCCTGACCTACGCGGACGTGGTGCTGCAGAAGACTCCCGCCACCTTCGACGTCTCGGTGTGGGAGTTCTTCTGGCCCTTGCAGACCGGCGCACGCCTGGTGCTCGCCACCCCGGACGGGCACCGCGATCCGGTGTACCTGGCCCGGGTGATCGCCGAACAGGGTGTCACCACCGTGCATTTCGTGCCGTCCATGCTCGCGGTCTTCCTTGCGGCACTGGGTGAGAGCAACCCGCCCGGAGCGGAGCGGAGGGCAATCGAACTCCGTCAGGTGTTCGCCTCCGGCGAGGCACTACCCGCGCCGACGGCGCAGCGACTACGGGAGCTGACCACCGCCCGACTGCACAACCTCTACGGTCCGACCGAGGCCGCGGTCGACGTCACCTATCACGAGGTGACCGACGCCGACACCGTGTCGGTGCCGATCGGCCGGCCGGTCTTCAATACCGCACTGTACGTGCTGGATTCGCGGCTGCGACCGGTCGCCCCCGGCGTCCCGGGCGAGCTGTATCTGGCCGGTGACCAGCTGGCCATCGGCTATGTGGCCCGCCCGGACCTGACCGCCGACCGGTTCGTCGCCGACCCCTTCGGTCACGGCGCGCGCATGTACCGCACCGGCGACCTCGTGAAGTGGCGTGCCGACGGCGAACTGGAATACCTGGGCCGCACCGACTTCCAGGTGAAACTGCGCGGCCTGCGCATCGAACTGGGCGAGATCGAGGCGGCCCTGCTGGCCCAGCCCGGGGTGGCCCAGTCGGTCGTGGTGGTGCGCGCCGACGCGCAGGGCGGTGAGCAGCTGGTCGGCTACGTGGCTCGCGACCCCGCCGCGGAGGTCGATCCTACCCAGGTGAAAGCCGCTCTGACGCAGCTGCTTCCGGCCTACATGGTGCCCTCCTCGATCGCGGTCATGGACGCCTTCCCGCTCAACGCCTCCGGCAAGCTGGACCGCCGGGCCCTGCCCGCCCCGGTGTTCGAGCCCCGGCGTTTCCGCGCGCCGTCGACCCCGATCGAAGAGATCGTGGCGGGCGTCTTCATGGATCTGCTCGGCGCGGACCGGGTCGGCGCGGACGACGACTTCTTCGAGCTGGGCGGCAACTCGCTGATCGCCACCCGGGCGGTCTCGCGGATCAACGAAGCGCTGGAAGCCACCGTCTCGGTGCGCGAACTCTTCGAGACCGCAACGGTTTCCGGTCTGGCCGCCCGGATCGTGCCGGGCACCGCGACCGGTGCGCGTCCGCCGCTGGTGGCGGGGGAGCGGCCGGCGCGGGTGCCGTTGTCGCTGGCACAGCAGCGCATGTGGGTGCTCAATCAGCTGGACCCGGAATCCCCGGCCTACAACATCCCGATGGTCATCCGCCTCACCGGCATCCTCGACGTGCCCGCGCTGGCACGGGCGGCGGAGGACGTCCTGACCCGCCACGAGGTACTGCGCACCCGGTACCCGGAATCGGGCCCCGGCGGCGCTCCCTATCAGGAGGTGCTCTCGGTCGCGGAGGCGCTGGCGGGTGGTCTCGAGACGGAGCGCGCCCACGACATCGGCGCGCGGGTGCAGGAGCTCATCTACGCCGGATTCGATGTCGCGCACCAGGTTCCGGTGCGCATGCGACTGCTCACCGGGGACGCGCCCGACGACTACCTGCTGATCCTGGTCGCCCATCACATCGCCGCCGACGGCGCCTCCTTCGCGCCGCTGGCCCGCGATCTCATGATCGCCTACACCGCGCGCGCCGCGGGCGAGACGCCCGGCTGGGCGCCGCTGCCCGTCCAGTACGCCGACTTCGCACTGTGGCAGCACGCGGTGATCGGCTCGGACACCGACGAGAACTCCGTCGCCGCGGCGCAGGTGGACTACTGGCGCGGACAGCTCGCCGGCCTGCCCGCGCGGCCGCTGCTGCCGCTGGACCGGCCCCGCCCGCCGACGCCGTCCATGGCGGGCGCGCTGGTCGACTACGTGGTGCCCGCCGAGATCCACGCCGAGCTGAATCGCATTGCGCGCCGCCACAATGCGTCACTGTTCATGGTGATGCACGCGGCCGTCGCGGTCCTGCTGGCGCGGCAGTCGGGCAGCCGGGACATCATCGTCGGCACCCCGATCGCGGGGCGTGGCGAGCAGGTGCTCGACGGCCTGGTCGGCATGTTCGTCAATACCCTCACCCTGCGCAGCACGGTCGATCCCGCCGCCTCCTTCGACGATCTGGTGGCCGCCGCCCGCGAAACCGATCTGTCGGCCTTCGCGCACGCGGACGTGCCGTTCGAGCGTGTGGTGGAGGCGGTCGCGCCCGGCCGTGGCCAGGCCGATCCGCTGCTGCAGGTGGTGCTGGCGCTGCAGCACAACGAGGTGGCCGAGCTCGAGCTGCCCGAAGCGCGGGGAGGCGGAGCGCTGTCGGTCTCCGGGGTGGACGCGGCGCTGGAGGCCGCCAAGTTCGACCTGCAGATCGGCGTCGAGGCCGGGCCGCTCGCCGCGGACGGCACCCCGGGCGACCTCGCCGTCGTCTTCTCCTATGCCACCGAGCTTTTCGACGAGTCCACCATCGAGGCCCTGGGTGCGCGCCTGGTGCGCATCCTGGCCGCGGTGGCCGCCGATCCGCACGTGCCGGTGGGCGACATCGACCTGCTGAGCCCGGCCGAGCGCGCCCGCGCCCGGGCGCTGCCCGCGCCCGCCCCGGCGGTGACCACCACCGCGCACGGCACGGCGCTGCCACAGTCGCTGTCCGCCGCGGTCGAGGACGACCCCGACGGTCCGGCCCTGGTCCGGGGTGAGGAGACGGTGTCCTACCGGGACCTCGACGCCCGCTCCTCGCGACTGGCCCGCTTCCTGATCGGGCGCGGCTGCGGCCCCGGCACCGGCGTCGCCGTGCGGCTGGACCGGGGAGCCGACCTGGCCGTGGCCACCTGGGCCGTGCTCAAGACCGGTGCGGCGGTGGTGCCGCTGGCCGGTCTGGACCGGCTGCCGCCCAGCGGACTGGACGTGAAGGTGGGCCTGACCGCCGGGAAACCGGTCGCCGTGCCCGGCATCGACTGGCTCGCCCTGGACGATCCCGGGGTGGCCGCCGAGGTCGCCACCGAATCGGCCCGGCCGGTCACCTACGCGCACCGCATTCGCGCGCTGCGCGGCGATGACACCGCCTTCGCGGCGCCGGGCCGGGCGTCGCTGAGCTATGACGAGGTCGCGGCCATGGTGGATCGGGTGCGGGCCGAGTCCGAGCTCATCTTCGAATCACGCACCTACTGGTCCGGTTTGGCGGATCACCCCCTCGCGCTCATCGAACCGGTCGCCGCCGGCGGCGTCGGGGCGTCAATGGTCCTGGCGGAGGCCGGAGCCGATCTGACCGAGACCCTCGCCGACGAATGGGTCACCCACCTGTTCGCCGACCGGTCCCGGCTCGATGGGCCGGACCCCGCGGAACTGGATGATCTCACCGCCCTCGTGGTGGACGGGCTGCCCGTCCCCGCGCGGTGGTCGGGTCTGACCGTCGTCGCCGTCCCGGGGGCCGCCACCGCCCGATGAGCGCCTGGTGAGCGGCCCGGAGTGGCCCTCCCGCCCGCAGGACTGAATACTCCTTTGGGGAAGCGCGCGTGACCGGTCCCTCGGCGGGGGACCGACAGCCCTGCCACCAGCAGGGTCGAGTAACGCGGCCTGCGTGAGCCCGATGAACAATGTCGGTGCACGCGGCGGTATGGGCAATGACGGACAGGATGAGGACAGGCTGCATGATTCGGGTGGTCGGGGACCGGAAGATCGAGCTCGTGGCGGTGGCCGCATGACCCGCACGGCTCGCGTACGTCCCACCCGGACCCGCCGTGGACCCCACATTCCGACATTGCCGCAGCTGCTGGCGACCGCGGTCGAGGCCAATCCGGGCGGCCTCGCCGTCACGGTCGCCGACGCCGACCGCAGCCTGGCCGCGCTGAGCTACGCCGAACTCGACGAGCGTTCGAACCGGCTGGCGCGCCTGCTCATCACCCGCGGCATCGGCCCGGAGGATCTGGTCGCGGTCGGTATCCGCCGCTCGCTGGAGTCGGTGGTGGCGGTGTGGGCGGTCGCCAAGACCGGCGCGGGCTTCGTCCCCGTGGACCCCAACTATCCGGCCGACCGCGTGCGGCACATGATCGCGGACTCGCGGGCGGTACTGGGCCTGACCGTGGCCGACACCCGCTCGGGCCTGCCGACCACGCTGCCCTGGCTGGAACTGGACACCGAGGAGATCGCGGCCGCCGCCCAGGGCTATCCGGCCGAACCGGTCACCAACGCCGACCGCGCGCGCCCGCTGCGGGCCGAGCATCCGGCCTACGCCATCTACACCTCGGGGTCGACGGGCCTGCCCAAGGGCGTAGTGGTCACCCACACCGGCCTGGCCGCGCTGACCGCGGAGATGCGCGAACGCTTCGGCATCGGGCCGGAGTCGCGGGTGCTGCAGGTCGCCACCCCGTCCTTCGACGCCTCGATCATGGAACTGCTGATGGCCATCGGCGCGGCCGCAACCATGGTGGTCGCGGTGCCCGAGGTGTACGGCGGTGACGAACTGGGCCGCCTGATCGCCCGGGAGCGGGTCACCCACGGCCTGATCACGCCGTCGGTGCTGGCCTCGCTGGACCCGGATCAGCTCACCACCATGGAGGCCATCGTCGGTGGCGGCGAGGCCATTTCGGCCGAGCTGGTGCGCCGCTGGTCCGGCGACCCGTCCGGTCGGCGCCGCTTCCACAATGCCTACGGCCCGACCGAGGCGACCATCGCGACCAATATCTCCGATCCGCTGTCCCCGGACCGGCCGGTGACCATCGGCGCCCCCATTCGCGGCGCCGGCGCGTACGTGCTGGACGAATGGCTGCGGCCGGTGCCGGTCGGCACCCCGGGCGAGCTGTACATCGCCGGTGCGCTGCTGGCGCGCGGATATCACGCCCGGCCCGAACTGACAGCGGCCCGCTTCGTCGCGAACCCGTTCGACGGGGGCGCGGGCGCCCGGCTCTACCGCACCGGTGACCTGGTGCGCGCCAATGCCGCCGGTGAGCTGGAGTATGTGGGCCGCAACGACTTCCAGGTGAAGATCCGCGGCCTGCGCATCGAGCTGGGCGAGATCGACGCGGTGCTCGCCGGGCACGAGTCGGTCGACTTCGCGGTCACCGTCGGTCACGAGGTGAACGGCCGCGCCACCGCGCTGGTCTCGTATGTGCATGCGGCCCCGGGCTTCCCGGTGGACACCGCGGTGCTGTCGGAGCTGGCCGAGCGGACGCTGCCCGCGCACATGGTGCCCGCTGCCATCATCGTTCTCGACACCATCCCGTTGACGCCCGCGGGCAAGCTGGACCGCCGCGCGCTGCCGGAGCCGGAGCTCGAGGTCACCGAGTACCGGGCCCCGGAGACGGCGGCGCAGCAGGCGGTGGCCGAGGTCATCGCCGAGGTGCTGCGCCTGGACCGGGTCGGCCTCGACGACGACTTCTTCAGCCTCGGCGTGGATTCCATCACCGCCATCCAGATCGTGTCCCGGGCCCGGGCCCGGGGTCTGGGCTTCAAGCCCAAGGAGATGTTCGCCGCCCGCACCGTGGCCGCGCTGGCCGAGCTCGCGGTGCCGGTCGACACCGAAGCCGCCACCGAGGAACTCGCCACCGGACCGCTGGTCGAGCTGAGCGCCGACGACGAGGCGCGGCTGCGCGAGCGCTACCCGAACCTGTCGGAGGTGTGGCCGCTCACCCCGCTGCAGACCGGCATGCTGTTCCACGCGCGGCTGGCCGAATCCTCCGTCGACGCCTACATGGTCCAGTTCGCCCTCGACCTGGCCGGTGAGATCGACGTGGCGCGCGTGCACGCCGCCGCCCGCGCCATGCTGGACCGGCACGTGAACCTGCGGGTGGTCTTCGCCGAGGACAGCGCGGGCAATCCGCTGCAGGTCGTCCTCGACGAGGTCGAACTGCCCTGGCAGTACCTGGATCTCAGTGACCGGGTGCCCGCCGAGGCGCTGGCCGAGACCGACCGCCTGATGGCCTTCGACGTGGCCCGCCACTTCGATATGAGCGCCGGGCCGCTGCTGCGCGTGGCGCTGTACCGCACGGCCGCCGACCAAGCGCAGGGAGGTGGAGCGTACCGGGTGTGTGTCACCAGCCACCACATCCTCATCGACGGCTGGTCCATGCCGCTGCTCATCCAGGACATGCTGCTGCTGTACGCGGCCGGCGGCGACGCGGCGCAGATCCCGGCGGTGCGGTCCTACCGCGACTACCTGGCCTGGCTGGCCGCGCGCGATCACGCCGCGGCGCGGGAGGCGTGGCGCGAGACCCTCGACGGGTTCACCGAGCCGACACCGCTCGCGGCCGTCGATCCCTCGCGCGAGATCACCTCGGGCATCGGCGAAGTCGCCTTCCAGCTGTCCGAGGACGACACCGCCGCGCTCACCAGGGTGGCGCACGAGGCGGGCGTCACCCTCAATACCGTCGTGCAGGCCGCGTGGGGTCTGCTCATCGGCCGCAGCACCGACCGCGACGATGTCGTCTTCGGCGCCACCGTGTCCGGCCGTCCGCCGCAGCTGGCGGGCATCGAGACCATGATCGGCCTGTTCCTCAACGCCATCCCGGTGCGGGTGCGGCTGACACCGGGCAGCACGCTCACCGAGGTGCTGCGGGCGCTGCAGGACGAGCAGGCCGCACTGCTCGACCACCACTACGTCGGGCTGGGCGAGATCCAGGAGATCGCCGGAGTCGACGGGCTTTTCGACTCCATCGTGGTGTTCGCCTCCTTCCCGGTGGACGAGGAGTCCCTCGACGACGCCGCCGCGCCCATCGACGGCGCGGGCATTCTCGGCGCGTCCGCGGTGAACGGCACCCACTACCCGCTCACCGTCATGGTGCAGCCGCGCGGCAAGGGCCTCGGCTTCGGCGTGAAGTACCTGCGCGACCTCTTCGAGGCGGACGCGGCCCAGGCCATCGCGGACCGGCTTTCGGCGCTGCTGTCCCGCATCGCCGCCGACCCGCGGGCGCGGGTGGCCGCGGTGGACGCGCTGCTCGACGGCGAGCGCCGCGAGCTGGCGGCCGTCAATGCCACCGAAGTGCCCGAGCTGCTGGACGATTCGACGCTGCTCACCCTGTTCGACGCGCAGGTGGCGCGGACCCCGGACGCCCCGGCCGTGATCTTCGGCCGCACCACCCTGACCTACGCCGAGCTGGACGCCCGCTCCCGCCGTCTCGCGCAGGAGCTCACCCTGCGCGGCGTCGGCGCGGAATCCCGGGTGGCCGTGGCCATGCGGCGCGGCATCGATCTGGTGGTCGCCGTCTACGCGGTGCTGCGCTCCGGCGGCGCGTACGTGCCGGTGGATCCCGATCACCCGGCCGAGCGCAACGAGTACGTCCTCGCGGGTTCCGCGCCGGTGTGCGTGCTCACCCGCGCGGCCGACGACTTCGAAACCGCCTCCGGCGTACCGCTGTTCTTCGTGGACGCGCTCGCGGGCGCGGATCCGTTCGTGGAGGTCGCCCCCGCGGGTGTGCGCCCGGACAATGCCGCCTACGTCATCTACACCTCCGGCTCCACCGGCCGCCCCAAGGGCGTGGTCATCACGCACCGGCAGATGGCCAACCAGTTCCGCTGGGCCCAGCGCACCTACCCGCACCGCGCGGGCGACGTGGTGCTGCACAAGACGCCCATCACCTTCGACATCTCCACCTGGGAGCTGTTCTGGCCGTTGCAGACCGGCGCGGCCGTGGTGGTGGCCGAACCGGACGGGCACCGCGACCCGGCCTACATCGCGCGCACGATCGACGAATACGCCGTCACCTCCGTGCATTTCGTGCCGTCCATGCTCGACGCCTACCTCGACGGCGCGGCCCGGCGGCACCCCTCGCTGCGCTGGGTGTTCGCCGCCGGTGAGGCCCTCACGGCGGAGAGCGCCACGAAATTCGCTGCCGCGCTGCCGGATACCGAGCTGGTGAACTGGTACGGCCCGGCCGAGGCCACCGTGGTCACCGCGCACCCGGCCGAGCGCACCCACGGCGTCGCCGTGCCGATCGGCAGCCCCGTCGCCAACACCCGGGTGCTGGTGCTGGATCGGCAGCTGCGGCCGGTGCCCTTCGGCGCGGCCGGTGAACTCTATGTCGCCGGCGTGCAATTGGCGCGCGGCTACCTCGGCGCGCCCGCGCTCACCGCCGAACGCTTCGTCGCCCACGAGGACGGGCAGCGGCTCTACCGCACCGGTGACGTGGTCCGCTGGATCCACGTCGGCGGTGCCGAACCCGCGGCCGGCGCCTCGCATGCCCTGGAGTACCTGGGCCGCAGCGACTTCCAGGTCAAGCTGCGCGGCCAGCGCATCGAGCTGGGTGAGATCGAGACCGTGCTGCTCGGCCACCCGGCCGTGCACCGGGCCGCGGTCTCGCTGGTGCGCGGCGCGAGCGGCGACCGCCTCGTCGCGTACCTGGTGCTCGAGGACGGCGCGCAGGTCACCGACGCCGAACTGCTCTCGCACACCCGTGAATCCGTGCCGTCCTACATGGTGCCCTCCGCCGTGGTGCGGCTGGACGCCATGCCGCTCAACGCCTCCGGCAAGCTGGACCGCAAGGCGCTGCCGGTGCCGCAGTTCCAGGCTCGCGAATACCGCGAGCCCGCCACCGCCGCCGAGCGCACGGTGGCCGAGGTGTTCGCGACCGTGCTGCACCTGGACCGGGTGGGCGCGGACGACGACTTCTTCGAGCTGGGCGGCAACTCGCTGAACGCCACCCGGGTGGTGGCGCGGCTGGGCGCCGCGGTCGGCACCCGGGTGCCGGTGCGCGCCCTGTTCGAGGCGCCCACCGTCGCCGAACTCGCGAATTCGCTGGGCGCACTGGATGATTCGGCCGTCGCGCCGCTGCGACCGATGCCGCGGCCGGAGCTGGTGCCGCTGTCCTACGCGCAGCAGCGCATGTGGTTCCTCAACCGCCTCGACACCGACGCCGCCACCTACAACCTGCCCATCGCGCTGCGCGTCACCGGCCCGCTCGACGTGCCCGCGCTCCGCGACGCCGTGGCCGACCTGGTCGCCCGGCACGAGGTGCTGCGCACCTACTATCCCGAGCACGAGGGCGTCGGCCACCAGGTGATCCTGGACGTCCACGAGCCCGACGCCATGCCCTCGCTGCCGGTCGTCCCGGTCACCGAAGCCGAGGTGGCGCAGGTGGTCTCGGAGGCCGCCTTCGCGCCCTTCGACGTGACCGCCGCCCCGCCGCTGCGGCTGCGGCTGCTGCGCCTGGATGCCGAGGACCACGTGCTGGTCTGTGTGGTCCACCACATCGCCGGCGACGGCTTCTCCGGCGGCCCGCTCACCCGCGACCTGATGACCGCCTACTTCGGCCGCATGCAGGGGCAGGAACCGTCCTGGACGCCGCTGCCGGTGCAATACGCCGACTACGCGCTGTGGCAGCGCGAAAGCCTCGGCGACGAACACGATTCCGGCTCGCTGCTGGCCCGCCAGTTCGACTACTGGCGCGCCGCCCTGACCGGACTGCCCGATCAGCTGGAGCTGCCCACCGACCGGCCCCGGCCGGTGGTGGCCTCCGGGCGCGGCGCGGTGCACGCCTTCGATATCGACCCGCACGTGCACGGCGCCCTGAACCGGGTTGCGCAGCAGCACAATACGACGCTGTTCATGGTGTTGCACGCCGCCTTCGCGGTGCTGCTGGCGCGGGTGTCCGGCACCTCCGACATCGCCATCGGCGCGCCCATCGCGGGCCGCGGCGAGGCCGAGCTGGACAACCTGATCGGCATGTTCGTCAACACCCTGGTGCTGCGCACCGAGGTCGACCCCAACGCCAGCTTCGCCGAACTGCTCGCCGCCGTGCGGCAGACCGACCTGGCCGCCTTCGAGCACGCCGACGCGCCGTTCGAACGCATTGTGGAGCTGCTGGATCCGCCGCGCTCGCAGGCCCGGCACCCGCTGTTCCAGGTGTCGCTGACCGTGCAGAACATGACCCCGGCCGTATTCGAACTGCCCGGCGTCACCGTCTCCGACGTCGACCTGACCGTGCCGGTCGCCAAGTTCGACCTGGACCTGACACTCGTCGAGCGGATCACCGCCGACGGTGTGGCGCAGGGCATTTCGGCCGCGTTCACCTACGCCACCGACCTGTTCGATCCGGAATCCCTGGATCGGCTGGCCGAGCGGCTGCGCCGCACCCTGGTCGCGGTGGCCACCCACCCGGAGCGGGCCGTCGGCGACTTCGACCTGCTGGCCGTGGACGAACGGCAGCGGGTGCTGTCGGACTGGAACGCCACCGCCGTCGACGTCGCGGCCGGGATGCCCCGCGCGGCCACCGCGACCCTGGTGTCGCTGTTCGAGACCCAGGCGCTGCGCACCCCCGAGGCCATCGCCCTGGTCCATGACGGCGAGCAGCTCACCTACGCCGAGTTCTCGGCCCGCGTCCACCGCCTGGCCCGGCGCCTCATCGCCGCGGGCGTCGGACCGGAATCGCTGGTGGCCCTACACATCCGGCGCTCGCTGGACTTCGTGACGGCCGTCTACGCCGTGCTGGCCGCGGGTGGCGCGTACGTGCCGCTGGACCCGGACCAGCCCGCCGAGCGCATCGCGCACGTGCTCGACACCGCCGAACCGGTGTGCGTGCTCACCACCTCCCGCGACGCCTTCGACGCGGGCGCGCACCCGGTGCTCGAGATCGACACCGCCATCCTCGCGGGCTACGCCGATCATCCGGTCATCGACGTGGAACGCCGTGCGTCGCTGCGCGCGGAGAACACCGCGTACGTCATCTTCACCTCCGGCTCCACCGGCCGCCCCAAGGGCGTGGCCGTGCCGCACGCCGCCGCCGTGAACCAGATCCGCTGGATCACCGCCGAATACGCGCTCGACGGCGACGACATCGTGCTGTTCAAGACCCCGGCCACCTTCGACGTGTCGGTGTGGGAACTGTTCGGCCCCTTGGCCACCGGCGGCCGTATGGTCGTGGCCACGCCCGACGGGCACCGCGACCCGCTGTACCTGGCCGATGTCATCGCCGCCGAACGGGTCACCCTCACCTCGTTCGTGCCGTCCATGCTGCGCGCCTTCTCGGCGGCCGCCGATCCCGCGCTGCTGACATCGCTGCGGGCGCTGCTGGTGGCCGGTGAGGCCTTCACCTCCGACGCGGTCGACGCCTTCCGTGCGATCAGCCCGGCGGAGCTGCACAACCTGTACGGCCCCACCGAATTCACCGTGCACGCCACCTACGCGCCGGTCGCCGGCGACGTCTCCGGCGCTGTGCCGATCGGCGGCCCGGTCTGGAACGCCCGCGCCTACGTGCTGGACTCACGCCTGCACCCGGTCGCCCCCGGCCTGGTGGGTGAGCTCTACCTGGCGGGCGCGCAGCTGGCCCGCGGTTACGTCGGCCGCGCCGACCTGACCGCGGATCGGTTCGTGGCCAGCCCCTTCCAAGCGCAGGGAGGTGGAGCGCGGGGCGAGCGCCTGTACCGCACCGGCGACCTGGTCCGGTGGAACGGCGACGGCGACCTGGTCTACCTGGGCCGCACCGACTTCCAGGTGAAGTTGCGCGGCCTGCGCATCGAGCTCGGCGAGATCGAGGCCGCCCTCACCTCGCACGCCTCCGTGGACCAGGCCGTCGTCGTCATGCGTTCCGACTCGGACCTCGGCGACCAGCTCGTGGCCTACGTGGTCCCCGAGAGGTCGAACACACAGGTTCGCGGCGCGTCTCGTTCTGGACTGCGCTCCGCCTCCCCGCGCTTGGAGCGGGGGAGCGAAGCGGAGGAGCGGAGGAGGGAAGAACGAGACTTCAGCGCCGCGAACCCGCCGGAGCGCAGCGGAGGCAAATTGAGCACAGCGCTGAAGGCGCACCTGGCCGCCCGGCTGCCGTCCTATATGGTGCCCGCCGCCCTGGTGGTGCTGGACGCCATGCCGGTCAATGCCAACGGCAAGCTGGACCGGAAGGCGCTGCCCGCACCGGAATTCGAGGCCCGCGAGTTCCGCGCCCCGGTCTCCCCGGTCGAGCAGACCGTCGCCACCGTCTTCGCCGAGACCCTCGGCCTCGGCCACCCGGTCGGCCGCGACGACGACTTCTTCGCCCTCGGCGGCAACTCCCTGGTCGCCACCCAGGTGGTGGCCCGCCTCGGCGCGGCCCTCGACACCCGCGTCCCGGTCCGCATCCTCTTCGACGCGCCGTTGGTGGCGGCGCTGGCCGCCGCCCTCGAATCGGCCACCGGCACCGGCCGCCGCGCCCTGGTGGCCGGTCCGCGCCCGGAGCGCATTCCGCTGTCCCCGGCGCAGCAGCGCATGTGGTTCCTCAACCGCTTCGACACCGAGTCCGCCGCCTACAACATCCCCGCCGCGGTCCGGCTCACCGGCGCCCTGGACGTGGCTGCGCTGCGCGCGGCCGTCGCGGATGTGGTTGCGCGCCACGAGATCCTGCGCACCATCTACCCCGAGACCGACAACGGCCCCGTGCAGGTGGTGCTGCCGGTCGCGCAGGCGACGCCCGTCCTCGAGGTCCGCGCCGTCGCCTCCGGCGAGGTTCCGGGCGCGGTGCTCGCGGTGGCCTCGCACCTGTTCGACGTCACCACCGAGGTGCCGCTGCGCATCGCGCTGTTCGAGATCACCGACGCCCCGGGCGAATACGTGCTGGCCCTGGTGATCCACCACATCTCCGGCGACGGCTCGTCGGTGACCCCGCTGACCCGGGACCTCATGGTGGCCTACGCCGCCCGGTCCATGGATCTGGAACCGGCCTGGCAGCCGCTGCCGGTGCAGTACGCCGACTACGCCATCTGGCAGCGCGAACTGCTGGGCGACGAGCACGATCCGCAGTCGGTGGCCGCCGCCCAGATCGGCTACTGGCAGCAGGCCCTGGCCGGACTGCCCGACCAGCTCGACCTGCCCTCGGACCGGCCGCGCCCGGCCGTGCAGTCCTTCCACGGCGGCAAGGTCGAGCTCAGCATCGACGCCGCCGGCCACCGCGCGCTGGTGGAGCTGGCGCGCGCCGAGGGCGCGACGCTGTTCATGGTCGTGCACACCGCGCTGGCCGTGCTGCTGGCCCGGCTCTCGGGCACCGACGACATCGCCATCGGCACCCCGATCGCGGGCCGCGGCGAGGAGGTGCTCGACGACCTGATCGGCATGTTCGTCAACACCCTGGTCTTCCGCACCCGGGTGGACGCGGGCGCGAGCTTCACCGAACTGCTGGCGCGGCAGCGCGAAACCGACCTCGCCGCCTTCGCACACGCCGATGTCCCGTTCGAGCGCCTGGTGGAGGTGCTCAACCCGGTGCGCTCCACCGCCCGGCACCCGCTGTTCCAGGTGGGCCTGTCCTTCCAGAACCACAGCCAGGCCGGTCTGGAACTGCCGGAGCTGACCGTCGCGGGCCTCGACATCGACACCGAGCTGTCGCAGTTCGACCTGCACCTGATCGCCGCCGACCGCTACAGCGAAACCGGTGAGCCCGCAGGCATTCTCGGCCACTTCACCTACGCGACCGCCCTGTTCGACCAGGCCACCGTCGCAGGGTTCGCCGAGCGCTTCGTGCGGCTGCTGACCAGTGTGGTGGCCGAACCGGCCACCCCCGTGGGCGAGGTGGAGCTGCTCGCCACCGCGGAGCGGGCCCGAATCCTGCAGGGCTGGAACGACACCCGGCACGAGGTCGACACCCGCGCCACGCTGGCGTCCCTGCTCGACCGGACCGCGAGCGCCCACGCCGGGCGGACCGCCCTGGTCGCCGACGGCGAGGGCGAGCTGACCTACGCCGAACTCGCACAGCGGGTCAACCGCCTGGCACGCCACCTGATCTCGCTGGGCGTCGGCCCCGAGTCCCGGGTGGCGCTGGCCCTGCGGCGCTCGACCGACCTGGTGGTGGCCATGTACGCGGTCACCGCGGCGGGCGGCGCGTACGTGCCCGTCGATCCGGATCAGCCCGCCGAGCGCACCGGCCACATCCTGGAATCGGCGGCGCCGGTGTGCGTCCTCACCACCAGCGCGACCGGCTTCGTGACCGGTCTCGCACCGATGGTCCGCATGGACGAGCTGGCGGCGGATTCGGTTGCGGCCGGGCCGATCACCGACGCCGAGCGGGTCGCGCCCCTGCGGCCGGCGAACACCGCCTACGTCATCTTCACCTCGGGATCGACCGGCCGCCCCAAGGGCGTGGCCGTGCCGCACGCGGCGATCGTCAACCAGTTGCGGTGGAAGACAGCGGAATTCGATCTCGGTGTCGACGACGCGGTACTGCTGAAGACGGCGTCCACCTTCGACCTGTCGGTGTGGGAATTCTGGTCCGCCGCCGTCTCGGGCGGCCGCCTGGTCATCGCCGAGCCCGACGGCCACCGCGACCCCGTGTACCTGAACGCGCTCATGGCCCGCACGGCCGTGACCGTGCTGCACACGGTGCCGTCCATGCTGGACGCGCTGTTGGCCGAATCGAATTCGGCCGTCGGACTGGGCGCGCTGCGGCGCGTGCTGGCCATCGGTGAGGCGCTGCCCGCGACGCTCGCGCAGCGGTTCCGCGCCGCCTTCCCGGCGGTGGGCCTGTACAACCTGTACGGCCCGACCGAGGCCGCGGTGTCCATCACCAACCACGAGGTCACCGCCGCCGACCGCGTCTCGGTGCCGATCGGCGCGCCGGAATGGAACAGCCGCGTCTACGTGCTCGACGCCCGGCTGCGGCCGGTGCCCGCCGGGGTGCCGGGCGAGTTGTATCTCGCCGGTGCGCAATTGGCGCGCGGCTACTTCGGGCGATCGGATCTGACCGCGGATCGCTTCGTGGCCGACCCGTTCGCGACCGGCGAGCGCATGTACCGCACCGGTGACCTGGTCGCGTGGAACTCGACCGGCGAGCTGGAGTACCGGGGCCGCACCGACTTCCAGGTGAAGATCCGTGGTTTCCGTATCGAGCTCGGCGAGATCGAGGCGGCGCTGCTGGCGCAGCCGGAGATCGCCCAGACCGCGGTGCTCGCCAAGACCGACGCCAGGACCGGCGACCGGCTGGTGGCCTACCTGGTCCCGTCCGGCTCGGATATCGAGGTGCCGCAGGTGAAGTCGGCCCTGTCGGCGGCGCTGCCGTCGTACATGGTCCCGGCCGCCTTCGTGGTCCTCGACGCCCTGCCGTTCAACGTGAACGGCAAGCTGGACCGCGCCGCGCTGCCCGACCCCGAATTCGAGGCGGCCGTCTTCCGTGCCCCGGCCACCGCCCTGGAACAGACCGTGGCGGAGGTCTTCGCCGACGTGCTCGGCCTGGAGCGGGTCGGCGCGGACGACGACTTCTTCACCCTCGGCGGCAACTCGCTGCTGGCCACCCAGGTGGCGAGCCGCCTGCGCACGCTGACCGGCGCCGAGGTCCGGGTGGCGTGGTTCTTCACCGCGCCGACCGTGGCCGGACTCGCCGCGCAGATCCTGGCCGCGCTCGAGGGCGAACACGACTTCGACTCGAATTCCGAAGCCGGACTTCAGGTCGTGCTGCCGATTCGCGCCACGGGCACCCGGACGCCGATCTTCTGCGCCCCGCCCATGTCCGGAATGTCGTGGTGCTACGCCGGTCTGGCGCGCTTCCTCCCCGAGGACCAGCCGCTGCTCGGCCTGCAGTCGCCCGCCCTCACCGAGGCCGACTACGACCCGGCCGACCTGGCCGATGTGGCCCGCCGCTATGCCGCCGAAATGCGCGCCATCCAGCCGGAGGGCCCCTACCGGGTGCTCGGCTACTCGCTCGGCGGCATCCTGGCCTACGCCATCGCCACCGAGCTGCAGGCCGCCGGACAGCAGGTCGACCTGGTCGCCATCCTGGACTCCTACCCGGAGTCGAAGTCCGACTTCCGGACCTCGATCCTGGACGAGTTCGCCACCATCGGCGTCGGCCCCGAGGCCTTCCCCGACGGCGACCTGCTGAACCTGAGCGAGGAAGCGCTCAGCGCGCTGCACGGCGCGGTGCCGCCGGACCTCGGCGTCCTCACCCTGGACCGCCTGCGCCGTATCTACCGCGGCGCGGTGCGCAGCCTCGAGCTTGAATCGCAGTACCGGCCGCGGCATTTCGACGGCCGCGTCGAGCTGTTCCGGGCCGAGTTCCTGAGCGCCGGTGTCCCGCAGGCGAAGTCGTCCGCCGACTGGCGTCCCTACGTCAGCGGGACCGTGGGCGAGCACCCGGTGCCCGGCACCCACCAGCTGATGACCACCGCGGAAGCCCTCGCCGTGATCGGCCCGGTGCTGGCCGGCCTCATCGAGCGCGCCGACACCGAACCGGCCGGCGATACCGCCGCTGCCGCCGAGCCGGTGGGCACCCTGCCCGAGCTCATGGCCGCCGCCGTCGAGGCGAATTCGGACGGCCCGGCGGTGATCATCCGCGGTCGTGCCTTCACCTACGCCCAGCTCGATGCCGAATCCTCGCGTCTGGCACGGGTTCTCATCGATCAGGGCGCGCGCCCGGGCACCCGGGTGGCCGTGGCGCTGCCCCGCTCGGTGGCGCTCATCCTCGCGGTGTGGGCGGTCGCCAAAACCGGTGCGACCGTGCTGCCGGTGGATCCGGCCACCGGTGACACGGGTGCGATCGACAACCGGACCACGCACGGCCTGACCCTCAGCGCCGCGGCGGCCGCACTGCCTCCGCTGGCCGCCGGCGGGGAGTGGCTCGTGGTCGACGATCCGCGCGTCGGCGCGGATGTCGAATCCCGTTCGCCCGCACCGGTCGCCGACTCGGACCGCCGCGCACCGGTCGCGCCCGGCGACGCGGCCTGGGTCGATCGCCCGGCCGACGGCTCCGGCGAAGTGGTGCTCGCTCAGGCGGACCTGTATGCGATCGCCACCCGGACGCTGTCCTTCGGCCTGCACGGCGAGGCGCGGGCGATCTATCTCGCGGCGGCCGGGTCGAGCCTGTCGCCGCTGGAACCGCTGCTGCCGCTCGGCGCTGCCGCCGCCCTGGTGGTCGCGCAGCACCGGGCCTACGAGCCGGGCGAACTCAGCGAGCTGCTCACCCGCGAGGCGGTGACCCACCTGGTCCTCGCCGAACCGGTGCGGGACGCCCTGTCCCCGGCGGTCCCCGCGGACGTGCGGGTCATCGCCGCCGCGGACCTGCGCGCCCGGCCCGTGACCGGCACCCGCGACGCCGCCGTGTCCGCGACCGGCGAGCCGGTGTCCGCCACGGACGAATCCACGTCCGCCGCAGGGCAGTCCGAGGAACTCGAGGTCGACTGGGCCACCACCGCGGTGCTGCCGGTGATCAGGCCCGAGGACCTCGAGCGGTCGGTGAGGCTGCGCGATCCGGAACAGGCCGCCGAACCCGAATCGGTCCGGGAGTCCGGGCCGGATCCCGATATCGCGTTCCGGCCGGTTGCCGAGCCCGAGCCGGTGCGCCCGGCCGCCGCCGTCACCGCCGTCACGCCGGAGAGGGACGCGACGGCCGCACCCGAGGAGACCGCACCGGCCGCGCCGCCGCGCGTGGCTGTCAAGAACCCGGTCATGGGGCCGAGACTCAGTGCGGTGGGCGAGGTTTCGCCGCTGCCCGCGGGCGCCATGGGCCTGCTCGAGGTGGAGCCGTCCGGGGTCTGGGTCCGGGCCATCACCCTCGATATCGCCGCCGGCATCTCCGGCACCCGGGTGCGCCGCTCGGTCGCCGGACTGCTGGACCGGCATCCGGGCCTGTGGGCGCGACTGCGCCGCAATGGCGACGCGGTGGCGCTCGACATCCCGGCGGCCCAGCCGCGCGGCGCCGCGGTGGTCTGGCAGATCGACCCCAACCTGGAGGCCGTCGGTGACCCCATCGAGGCCGTGATCCACGCCGCCGCCGCCGAATTGGACCCCGAGAAGGGGTACAACATGCGCTTCGTGCTGGTGGAGAACGCGGCGACCGACCCGGCGGAGGACCCGCAGGACCGGCCCGCCGCCGTGCTCGTCGTGGTCGCCAATGGCCTGGTCGTGGACGACGCCTCCTGGCGCACCGTCATCGAGGACCTCACCGCCTCCTGGTCCGGCGGCCACGCCACCCCGCACAGCGCGGACGCCCACCCGCTCGGCATCGCCCGCGCGCTGGCCGAACGCGCCGTGGACGCCGATACCATCGACGAATTGGACTGGTGGCGCGGCCAGCTCGCCGACGTCGCGGAGGGCGTGTCGCCGGAGTTGGTGCTCGGCGACGCCGATTCCGGCGCCCGCGGCCGGGTCTCGGTGTCCATCACCGGCGAGGGCGCGGCGGCCGTCGACGGCGTGGCGCGCCGCTACGGCGCCAGCATCGACGACGTGCTGCTGGCCGCCCTGGCCGCCACCCTGCTCGACCCGGCTGCCGAAACCCTGCGCGACACACTGGGTTCGGTGGTGCGGCTGATCGCCGACGGCCGCACCCCCGGCGATCCGGCCGGGGTGCGGACGGTCGGCGCGTTCAGCACCACCTACCCGTTCCCGCTGCGCCTGGACGGCGTCGACCTCACCGAGGTGCGGGCCGGCGGCCCGACCGCGGGCGCGGTGATCGAGCAGATCCGCGACCGGACCCGCGAAGTACCCTCGCAGGGAGTCGGTTTCGGGCTGCTGCGGCACCTGAACCCGGAGACGGTGGCGGAGATCGCCGTACTCCCGGTGGGCCGCATCGGCTTCCGCTACCGTGACCTGCGCCCGGCCCGGGTCTACCCGGAACCGGTCGCCGACGACCTGTACCTGGACGTCACCGTGGACACCAGCCAGGACGGCCTGATCGCCCGCTTCGATTTCGTGGGCACGGTGCTCGGCCTGGACCAGGTCAAGCAACTGGTGGAGGGCTGGGTCCAGGCGCTGGGTGGACTCGCCGAGCACGGGCGCTGACGCCCGCGGTGTGACCGACCCGTAGTATCAGCTGAATTCGACACGAGATGAAGGTGCGAAACATTGATTCGTCGACATGTCCGGAACGGGCGGCGCGGGCTGCGAGCCGCGGCCTTCCTTGCTGCCACAGCGGTTCTCACCGGTCTGATGACCGGCGTCGGTGGCGGCACCGCCTCCGCTGACCCGATCATCGACGGCAAGAAGCTGCTGGCCGATCCGGTCTCGGCGGATGGTTCGAAGATCACCAAGGCCGAGATGAAGGACGACCGGAACATCCGGCTCTACGTCTACTCCGCGGCCATGGGCGCCACCTACCCGGTCGACGTGCAGCGGCCCGCGGACACCTCGGTGCCGCGCCCGACCCTGTACCTGCTCAATGGCGCGGGCGGCGGTCAGGACGACGCCTCCTGGGTCAAGAAGACCAATATCGTCAACGGCTTCCTGGGCGACAAGAACGTCAATGTCGTGCAGCCCATCGGCGGCAAGTGGTCCTACTACCAGGACTGGGACAACGACGATCCGGTCCTCGGCCGCAACAAGTGGACCACCTTCTTCAGCGAGGAACTGCCCCCGCTGATCGACGCCGCCCTCGGCACCAACGGCGTCAACGCCATCGCCGGCATCTCCACCTCCGGCACCACCGTGCTCACGCTGGCCGAGGCCAAGCCGGACCTGTACAAGTCCGTCGCCGCCTACTCCGGCTGCGCCCAGATGGCCGACCCGCAGGGCCAGGAGTTCATGCGCCTGACCGTCGAGACCTGGGGCGGCGGCAAGCTCGAGAACATGTACGGCCCGGCGGATTCGCCCGAGTGGGCCCAGCACGATCCGGTCATCAACGCCGAAAAGCTGCGCGGCATCAACCTCTACATCTCCTCCGGTAGCGGTCTGCCCGGCGTGTACGACACCCTCAACGGCCAGTACGCGCTGCCCGGCGCCTACGGCCTGGCCAACCAGATCATCATCGGTGGCGTGATCGAGGCCGGCACCAACTTCTGCAGCCACAACCTGGCGAACAAGCTGAACTCGCTGGGCATCCCGGCCACCTACAACTTCCGGGCCACCGGCACCCACTCGTGGGGCTACTGGAACGACGAGTTCATCAACTCGTGGCCGGTCCTCGCCCAGGGCCTCGGTATCTGACCGAAAGTCCACGCGGACAACGCAAGACAGCCCGGCACCGGCACGGTGCCGGGCTGTTGCGCGTTATGGCTGTGGTCACAGCTTGGCAGGAGGGGCTAAACAAAAAGTTCGGGTACCCGTAAACTCGGTGTGTGAGTACCAGCCTGGCCTATCAGCGCAGCCCGTTCCAGCGAGCGCGGTCGGCCGCGGTGCTACTCGGCCCGGCCTTCGTCGCCGCCATCGCGTACGTCGATCCGGGCAATGTCGCCTCGAACATCAGCGCCGGCGCGCAGTACGGCTACCTGCTGGTGTGGGTGGTGGTCATGGCCAATGTGATGGCCGGGCTGGTCCAGTTCCTGTCCGCGAAACTCGGCCTGGTGACCGGCAAGTCGCTGCCGGAGGTGGTGCGGGAGAAGTCCGGCCGTCCGGTGCGGCTCGCGTACTGGGCGCAGGCCGAGACCGTGGCGGTGGCCACCGATCTCGCCGAGGTGGTGGGCGGGGCGATCGCGCTGAACCTGCTGTTCGGACTGCCGCTCATGATCGGCGGCATCATCACCGGCATCGTGTCGATGATCCTGCTGCTGATCCAGAATCTCCGCGGGCAGCAGCCCTTCGAGCGCGTCATCATCGGCCTGCTCGGCATCATCGCGATCGGATTCCTTGCCTCCCTGGTGTTCTCGCCGCCGTCGGCCTCGGAAGCCGTGGGCGGCCTGGTGCCCCGCTTCGACGGCTCCGGCAGCGTGCTGCTGGCCGCGGCCATGATCGGTGCGACCGTCATGCCGCACGTGGTCTACCTGCACTCCGGCATGGCCCGCGACCGGCACGGGCATCCGGAGGTGGGCGCCTCACGAAACCGGTTGCTGCGCGTCACCCGGTACGACGTCGGCCTGGCCATGCTGCTGGCGGGCACGGTGAACCTGGCTATGCTGCTGATGGCGGCCAGCACGCTGCGCGGCCGCGACGGGGTGGACACCATCGAGGGCGCGCACGCCGCGGTCCAGCAGGTGCTCGGCCCGGCGGCGGGGCTGTTGCTCGCGGTCGGCCTGCTCGCCTCGGGCCTGGCGTCCACGTCGGTAGGGGCCTATGCGGGGGCCATGATCATGCAGGGCCTGCTGGACCGGCACATTCCCCTGGCCGTGCGCCGCGTGATCACGCTGATTCCCGCCCTGGTGGTGCTCGCGCTGGGCGTCGATCCCACTCGCGCCCTGATCATTTCGCAGGTGGTGCTGTCGTTCGGCATTCCGTTCGCGCTCGTCCCGCTGGTGCGCCTCACCAGCGATGCCGGGCTCATGGGCGCGAACGTCAACCACCGCGTCACCACCGGCCTGGCCTGGCTGGTGGCCGCGGTCATCACCGCCCTGAACGTGGTGCTGATCTACCTGACCGTCGCCGGAAAGGGCTGACGCGCCACGCTATTCGGCGAAGACCGCCCGGCGCTTCTGCAGCATGGCGGCCGCGCCCTCGGCGAAATCGGCCGAGCCGAGCAGTTCGCACTGGCCGGCCTTCTCGGCGGCCAGGGCGGCGTCGAGCGAGGTCAGCGCCGCCGCATTGAGGGCGCGCTTGGTGAGCTCCAGGGCGCGGCGCGGGCCGTGCGCGAGCTTGGCAACGACCGCCTCCAGCTTGGCGTCGAGCTCCTCGTCGCCGTACACGCCCACGATCAGGCCGTGCTCCACGGCCTTTCGCGCCGGGAGCCGCTCGCCGAGCAGTGCCATCTCCGCGGCCAGCGGGCGACCGGCCGCGGCCGCCACCAGGGCCGCCGCGCCGCCGTCGGGCATCAGGCCGATATTGATGAAGGCCAGCAGCAGGTAGGCGTCCTCGGACGCGTAGGCCAGATCGGCGGCCAGCGCGAAGGCCACGCCCACCCCGGCCGCCGCGCCCTTGACCCGGGCGACCACCGGAACGGGGGAGTCGACGATCGCTTTGATCATCCGGTTGGCCACGTCCATGGTCATCTCGGGCGTGATGCCGCGTTCCTTCTCGCCCGGGGCGGCGGCCAGATCCGCGCCGGTGCAGAAGTCGCCGCCCGCTCCGGTCAGTACGATGACCCGCACGGCCGGATCCTGCGAAGCCGCGAGCACGGTATCGCCCAAACCGGCCATGGTGTCGTAGCTGAGCGCGTTCTTACGCTTGGGATTGGTGATGGTGATACGCAGTACCCGCCCGTCCTGAACCGCTGTGTACCCCGGCGTGGTCGCGATGTTCGTCATCGGGCGCTCCCCAGATATATATGCGGCAGCGATGCCGCAGACTGTGTTCGGCTTTGCGAATTGTGGTTAACTTAGGGGGGTTCGTCCGGCACTGTCAACAGCCGGTGTTCGTCGAGAAGGAGAAACTGTATGGTCGCCGATCGCAGCGAGGCAACCCTCGCTTCCGCGCGACCGGACAGTAGCTCCGGGCCATCCGACAGCGAACCCGGTCCCCGCCGCCGCCCCAAGAATCGCAAAGCCCAAATCGTGCGGGTAGCGGCCCGGGCGTTCGCCGAACGCGGCTACCACCCGGTCGGGGTGGACGAGATCGCGGCCGAGGTCGGCATCTCCGGTCCGGCACTGTACCGCCACTTCACCAATAAATACGCGCTGCTGGTGGCCGCCGCGGAAATGGGCGCACAGCAATTGCTGGATGCCGCCAAGGCCGCCGACCATCCCGAGCTGGAACCGGAACCGCGACTCACCGCGCTGATCCGCGGCATCGCCGAGTACACCATCGACGTGCGCCGCGAGGGCGGGCTGTACCGGTGGGAGCGCCGCTACCTGGAACGCGCGGACCGCGACCGCATCCGCGTCATCTACAACGAACTGCGCGCCACCCTCGCCGCCGCCATCGCCGAGCTGTACCCCGACGCGGACACCGCCGACATCGAGCTGCGCGCGGCCGCGGTACTGAGCGCCATCGGCTCCATCACCGCGCACCGCACCGCGCTGTCCACCACCCGCCTGGTCAACCTGATCACCGAGATCTGCTGGGACCTGCTGCGCTGCGACCTGCCGCCCGCGCCCGCCCCGGCCACCGGCGACCCGCTGGTGCGCGGCCTGCCCGTCATCTCCAAGCGCGAGCAGCTGCTCACCGAGGCCATCCGCATCTTCGGACGGCAGGGCTACCACGAGGCCAGCATCGAGGAGATCGGCGCCGCCGCCGGCATCAATGCCTCCAGCGTCTACCGCTACTTCGCCAGCAAGGCCGACCTGCTGGCCGCCGCCTTCCACCGCACCGGCGAACGGGTCGCCATCGGCAACAACGAGGCGCTGGCCGAGGCCATCAGCCGCGCCGACGCGGCCGTGCGGATCGCCGACCGGTTCTCCCGCATGACCTTCGCCATGCCCGAGATCCTGCCGGTCTACTTCTCCGAATTCTCGAATCTGCCCGCCTCCGAACAGCATCGGCTGCGCTCGGTGCAGCGGCAGAACGTGCTCGAATGGGCCAACCTGCTCGAGGGCGACCAGGTCGAGGCGCGCTTCCGGGTGCACGCGGCCATCGCCCAGGTCATCGATGTGGGCCGGCGCATCCGCTTCGACGGGCGTCCCGAGAACCTGGCCCGGGTGAGCGCGCTCATGCGCGCGGTGCTGCTGGGCGTGCCCGCCGCCGAATAGTCTCCGGCGGCAGCCACTTCCACCGTCAGACCCGGTGCCGCATCCGGAACAGCGCGCGGGCCACCCGCAGACGGCGCGGATGCTTCTCGAAGGTGCCCGAGGTGATCTGGTCCGGCGGATGCTTCTCGGTGATCGTCTGCGGCCGCGCGAATTCCCGCAGCGTGCGCGGATCGCGAATGCGGCCCGGCCCGTTGACCCCGTAGACCGGGGCCGCGTTGACCGTGATGAGCTCGCTGCGCAGCCGGGCCGCGAACTCCGGGACGCTGCGGGTGTCACGCGTGAAAACCGAGACGGCGCGCGGCCTTTCGGCGGCATTCACCCGATCGGCGGCCTCGTCCATGGTGGCCACCCGATTCACCACCAGCACCGGCCCGACCGCGTCCCCGGTGACCGCGGTGCTCACCTCGGGTACCTCGGTGAGCACGATCGGCTCGATATACGGTTCGCGGATCGACTCCAGGCTCCCGACCACCAGCCGCGCGCCCCGGGTGACGGCGTCGCGCACCTGGCGGCGCACCACGTCGATCTGGGCGTCCAGGATCATCGGGCCGTAGGAGGCGCGGCGATCTGCACCCGGGCGCAGCCGCCGGGCCTGATCGGCCACCAGCTCCAGGAACGGTTCGTACACCGAGTCGGCCACGTACACGCACTGCACGCCCGCGGGCTGCTGACCGGAATTGGCCATGGCGCCGTACACCGCGGCCGCCGCAGCGGTATCGAGCTTGGCGTCGACCTGGACCACCATCGACCCGCGTCCCCCCTGCTCGACGAGCAGAGGGGTGGACGCCTGCGCGGCCAGCGTGGCCACCTCCCGGGCCCCCGCGCCGGATCCGGCGTAGGCCAGCTTGTCCACGCGGGCGCGGCACAGGGCGGCGGCGGTGCCGCTGTCACCGGTGACCACCTGCAGCACAGGCTGATTCGGGGCCAGATGGTTCCAGGTGTCGGCCAGCCAGGCGCCCACGCCGGGGGTCAGCTCACTGGGTTTGAACACCACCGCATTGCCCGACGCCATCGCACCGGCGATCGAATTCATCGGTGTCAGAACGGGATTCTGCCAGGGGCCGAGCACGCCGACCACGCCCAGCGGCAGGTAGCCGACGGTGCCGCCCGCCTCGCGGCGCAGTGCGGCGCCCAGCCGGGTGGTGCGGCCCAGCGTCTTCTCCGCGTGCCGCGCAACCCAATCCAGATGTTCCACCGCCAGCGTCACCTCGATGGCCGCGTCGATGCGCGGCTTGCCGGTCTCGCTGCTGATCAGCTCGACCAGATCGCGGGTGCCGCGGGCCAGGCTGCGTTTCCAGTCCAGCAGCCAGCGTTTGCGCGCGTCGAATCCCAGTGCCGCCCACCATTGTTCGGCACTGCGTGCCGAGCGGACGGTCCGGGTGAGCTCGCCCGCGCCCATGCTGGCGTATTCGCCGACGACCTCCCCGGTCCGTGGGTCGAAGGATGTCAGCACCTTGGATCGGCGCGCATCGGCGCGCCCTGTTGCCGGCTGCGCCGACTCGGCCATGGTCAACCTCTCGTGGCCTGTGAATGTCTCTCCCCGCCAACGCCAGACTATGGTTCGAGTCGCAGATGCGACAAGGTAGCGAAATTGCCGCATACCGGCCGGTCTGCGCCTGGATCAGCAGCTATGCCGGAACCCGCTGGTTTGTGACCAAGCACACAGTTTGGAGAATGCTGCTTCGACAAAGAAACGGCCTTGTTTGGGATGCGCCGGTAACATCACGCCCGGCGGTGTGGATCATCCCGGCGGGCGGTAACGACCTATCCTCGCGGGATGTGGGATCCGCCGCACGGGGCGACATCGTTCAGCCCGACCAGCCGATAGTGGAGAGTTGATGCCCAGCTTGGACAGACCGCAACCCGGAGCACCCGATGATCCGGCCGTTTTCGTCGAAGACGTCCGTAAGTCCTTCGGCGAGGTGCACGCGCTGCAGGGGATCAGCTTCACCGCCGCCCGCGGACAGGTCCTCGGCATTCTCGGCCCCAACGGGGCGGGCAAGACCACCACGGTCAAGATCCTGTCGACCCTGCTGCGTCCCGACTCCGGCATCGCCCGCATCGCCGGGCACGACGTGCGCTCGGACCCCGCCGCGGTGCGCCGATCGATCATGATGACCGGCCAGTACGCGGCCCTCGACGAGAACCTCTCCGGTCGCGAGAACCTCGAGCTCTTCGGCCGCCTGATGGGCCTGCCGCGCAAGGCCGCCCGGCAGCGCGCCGACAATCTGCTCGAGGAATTCGACCTCACGGGCGCGGGCCGCCGCGCGGTGCGTCACTACTCCGGCGGCATGCGCCGCCGCGTCGACATCGCCTGCGGCCTGGTGGTCCGGCCCGAGGTGGTGTTTCTCGACGAACCCACCACAGGCCTGGATCCGCGCAGCCGCCAGGGCGTCTGGGATCTCGTCACCGCCCTCAAGAACCAGGGCATCACCGTCCTGCTGACCACGCAGTACCTCGAAGAGGCCGACGTGCTCAGCGACAACATCATCGTGATCGACAAGGGCACGGTCATCGCCGAGGGCACCGCCGACGCTCTCAAGGAGAAGACCGGCGGCAGCTACTGCGAGGTCGTGCCGCTGGATCCCAAACAGCTCACCACCGCCGCCGACGCGCTCGGGGACCTGGTGCCCGAGGCGGTGCGCGCGGAACTCGATGGCGGCGACCGGCTTTCGATCCCGGCCCCGGACGGCGCGGACACCCTGTCGGAGGCGCTGCGCCGGCTCGACAGCGCCGGGGTGCGACTTGCCGACATCGGGCTGCGCCGCCCCTCGCTCGACGACGTGTTCCTCACCCTCACCGGGCACTCCGGGACCAAGGAGGCGGAGGAATCGTGACGGCAGTGGAAAGCGAACGCGCCGCCGACCTCTTCGCCGGCGTGCCCCCGGCCCGGCCCAACAGCTTCGCGCAGTGGCGGGCGCTGACCGGACGCATCGTGTGGGTGATGGCCACCAAGGGCGAACTGATCGTCGCGGTGATCATCCCGCTGGTCTTCACCCTCGGCTTCTACCTGCCGCTGAAATTCGTCATGCAGGTCAAGGGCATTCACTACGAGCAGTTCGTGATGCCGATCATCGTGCTGCAGACCATGTCCTTCACCATGATGTCGAACGCGCAGCTGGCCGCGTTCGAGGCCATGACCGGACTCAACACCCGCATGCAGACCATGCCCATCGGCAAGATGGTGCCGCTGGTGTCGCGGCAGTCCGCGGGCTTCGTGCGGTCGGTGGTGTCGCTCGTCGCGGCGCTGGGCTGGGGCCACATGATCGGCTTCCGGTTCGTCGCCGGGTGGGGTCAGGCCGTGCTGTTCTGCGTGTTCTCGCTCGCGGTCGGCACCGTACTGGCCATCGGCGCGGACGGGCTCGGGTCGCTGACCAAGAGCCCCGAATCCCTCAGCCAGGCGCTGACTTTGCCGACGCTCATCTTCGGCATGCTGTCCTGCGGCTTCGTGCCCGAGTCCGGATTCCCGGCGTGGGTGCGGCCGTTCGTGCGCAATCAGCCCATCTCGCAGTTCTCCTTCGCCCTGCGGGACATGGCCGACCACGGGGTGACGTGGCAGGTGTTCTGGGTGCCACTGGTGTGGCTGGTCGGCGCGGCGGTCGTCTTCACGCCGTTCGCGGTCTGGGCGAGTGTGAGGCGGTCATGAGTACGACGACCACGGCAGAAGTGGCGGAACAGGATTCGTGGGCGGGGCATCAGCCGCTGCCGACGGTGGAACCGCGCTCCGAGCGCACGCTCGCGATCTGGGTGGAGCAGAGCTTCATCCAGTGTAAGCGGCTGCTCATCGGCTGGATGCGTGATCCCTCCACCACCATTCAGACGCTCGTGTTCCCCGCGGCCACGCTGATCATGTTTCGGATCGTGCTGGGCGACTCCATCGAACAAGCCACCGGCATGCCCGCCATCTACGGCTTCGTGCCGATGGTCATGCTGGTGGCGGCCATGTCCGGATCCATCGTGAGCGCGCTCGGCTTCAAGGCGGAGAAGGCCACCGGACTGCTCGGGCGGTTCTACACCATGCCGATCCACCGCGCCGCCGGACTCACCGGACGGCTGCTGGCCGAGGCCGTGCGCGTGCTGATCACCTCGCTGTTCGTGCTGGCGGTCGGCCTCGCGCTGGGCTTCCGGTTCTGGTACGGGCCCGCGGCTTCGATTGCCATGCTGGCCATTCCGATCCTGTTCGCCATCGGGTTCGCGGTCCTGGTGACGGCGCTGGCCACGCTCACCGAGGGCGTCATGCTGGTGGCGGTCGTCGGCATCGTGCAGACGCTGCTGATGTTCTTCAACTCCGGCTTCGTGCCGGTGTTCGCCTACCCGGTGTGGCTGCAGAAGACGGTCGAGAACCAGCCCATGAGCACCGCCATCGACGCCATGCGCGGACTGTCCTACGACGGTCCGATCGCGACACCGCTGTGGAAGACCGTGGCGTGGTCGGTCGGCATGATCGTGGTGTTCGCCTACCCCGCGATCCGCGGGTACCGGCGGGCGGCCGAGACCGGAGCCTAGACACGCCCGACCCGTTTCCCCGGGGCCGCACCGGAGTTCGAGTGGCGCGCGTCACGTTAAGGTGGGCGCCATGACTTACCTGGTTACCGGGGCAACTGGGTTCATCGGTCGATTTCTGCTTCCCGAACTCCTGAAACGCGGCGCGGACGTCCACGTCCTGGTACGCCCGGGCGAAGACTCCGTGCTGCGTTTCAACCGCTGTCTGCGCGACTGGGGCGCCGCCGACCGGGTGCGCCCGGTGCGCGGCGACCTCGGCGCGCCCGGGCTCGGCATCGACACGGGCTGGATAGCGGCGCACCGCGGTTCGATCGACCACGTCTTCCACCTGGCCGCCGGCTTCGACACCCGCAGCGCGGGCGGCGGCACCCGGCGGGTCGCCGAACTCGCGGCGGCGCTGGAAGCCGGACGGCTGCATCATGTTTCGACGGTGCGTGTCGCCGGGGCCTGGGAGGGCCTGTTCACCGAGGACATGACCGATGTCGGGCAGTTGCTGCCCACCCACTACCAGCGGGCCATGCTGCGGGCCGAACAGGACGTGCGCGGGCAGACCGCGGTGCCGTGGCGGATCTACCGGCCCGCCATCGTGATCGGCCATTCCCGCACCGGCGAGATCGACCGCATCGACGGCCCCTACTACTTCTTCCGGCTGCTGCGGATGGCCGCGCAGCTGCCCCGCATCCTGCCCGTGATCGCGCCCGAACTCGGCGAAACCAATCTGGTGCCGGTCGATTTCGTTGCCCGCGCCCTCGACCACATCGCACACCGGCCCGGCGACGCACCCGGCACCTACCACCTGGTGGATCCGCGCGAGCAGAGCGTCGCCGACGTCTTCAACCTCTTCGCCGACGAGGCCGGGGCGCCGCACCTCATCCAGGTCATGCCCAAGCAGACCCTCGACCTCACCCTGCGTGTGCCCGGCATGGGCTGGGTGTTGCGCCAGGTCGGCATCCCCATGGACGTCATCGAGGACACCGAACTGTCCTGCCGCTTCGACTTCCGCCACGCCGCGGCCGCGCTCGCCGGCACCGATATCAAGGTGCCGCCACTGGCCGCCTACGCCGCGATCGTCTGGAAGTACTGGATCGAGAACTGGGTCTGAGCCCTGCCTCGGTCCGGCGTGCTACTGCGCGGTGTCCCCGGGTAGCAGATCCTCCCCGGGTAGCAGATCCTCCCGGGGTAGCAGCAGATCCTCCCGGGGTAGCAACAGGTCGTCCAGGGGGCGCGGGCGGCCGTAATCCCAACCCACCCAGCGGTTCCGGTTCCGCCAGCCGACCAGGTCGTAGCGCCAGCGGAACGGCCGGGTGGTGCCGACCGTCATGAACAGCGCCGTGCCCAGCGCCGAGTAGTCATCGTGCGCCGACAGCAGCGCGCGCTGCTGCCGGGGCGGGCGGGTGAAGAACGCGTCGAACATGGCGATGGACTGGGCGGTCGTCAGCCGGCCCAGGCCGTACACGCCCCGCATGCGCATCCAATAGACCAGGCGCGCCTGCCACGGCCACAGCGCCTCGACCGGATCGTCGCCGCGGCGCACCGCGGCCACGGCGGCGTCCACCAGCGCCAGCGAGTCCGCCACGCAGTAACCGGTGATCGGATGCATCATGCCGCCGCGCGAGCCGAACGGAATCACCCGGCCGCGACCGGCTTTCGGCGGCAGCTCGTCGAGCGGATAGTGGGCGGCCTCGGTCGGCTCGTCGCCGCGCAGCCGAATCCCGTGCGCCGCCAGCCGATTCAGCGCGCGCCGCCGCAGCTCGTGCTGCGGCATGCCGCCGCGCAGGCCCAGGCTGGTCTCCTCGAAGATCACCGTGCCGTCCCCGAGCGGCACCGAGTACAGGAACGACGGCGGCTCGTCCGGGCCCGCACCGTTCTCGTCGCGCCAGTCCAGCAGCAGGCCCTCGCCGGCGGTCACCATCGGGGCCGCGGTGTCCTCGTCCACGAAGATGCCGTGTGCGCTGGCGGTGCGCCGGGCGCCCGGCGCGGCCTGGCCGCGGGTGTCGAACACGGTGGCGGCGCGCACCTCGGTGCCGTCGGCCAGCTCCACCCGGTGCGCCTCCACCGTGCGCGCGCGGCCCGCGATGACCGTCGCGTCGTCCAGCGGCAGCGCGTCGAACAGGCCCTGCTTGGACAGCACGCAGTAGGGCCGGGGAATCCGGTGCTCGGTGGTGGTCCACACCGCGGGCGCCTCGATACGGCTGGCAATCGCGCCGTGCCCCAGCCACTCCGGCAGCTCGTCCACCCAGCACGAGAAGGTCGGCGCCCACAGCCGTGCCGGCCGCGGATCCACCGCGACCACCCGCATACCCGCCGCCATGGCGCGATGCGCCAGCGCCCGCCCTGTGGGACCGAGCCCCACCACGCACACGTCGGCCGCCCCGCCGACCTCACGGCCACTCATACCCGCATTCAAACAGTCGCGTCCCGGGCCCGCCAGGCCGACTCCGACTTCGCACCCCCGCGCTGTGCGGCCGAATCCTCGCCGCGCGCGGCACCCCTCGGTGGTTATTGCCGCTTGCTATCGTGCGTGCCGTGGGCGACCCGGCGGATGCGACGCGGTGGGGGAGAGACGGAATGAACACCGGCAAGCGGTACTGGTGGGTGCCGCCGACCGCGTCATCGGTGCTGTTCGGGTTCGGACTGCCCGTCTACTTCGCGCTCTTCGTGCTCAGCGGGTTCGCCACCGACTCGTGCAACGGCCGCGACTCCTGCCCGAATACCTTCGGCCACCTCGACGACGCGCAGCAGCTGCTGCTGTTCGGGCTGCTCGCGGTGACCGCGCAATGGGTCGTCGCCTACTGGGCGCCGTGGGCGGTGCGCATCGTGCTGGCGGTGGTGCCGATCGGGCTGGGTCTCGCGGCCCTGGTCATGCTGATGAGTACCCCGGTCGGCCAATGAAAGAACCGGGGGCAGGGGCGGCAAGTCCATTGCAGCACAACGGACTTGCCGGCCATCGAAGGTTCGGTGTGACGGAACGGCTCACGCGGCCGGCGTCGGCGACGGCGCCGCGGGCGGGGTACCGCCGGGTGCGGCCGGCGGGGTGGCGCCGGGCGAATTCGGCGGCGTCCCATTCATATTGGCGTGCTCGCGGGCGTGAGCGATGCGGGTCGCGGCAATGGCGCCGTTGGATTCCTGACCCTGCACCATGATCTGATCGCCGACCGCGAACTGCGCGGCGGTCTCGCTCTTCGCCTTGGTGCCGAATTCCGTGGTGGAGGAGATGTTCACGGTCTCGGTGCTGCCGTCCTGCTTGGTGATCACCCAGGATCCGGAGCCTTCGCTGGTGATCTTGCCGCCGACGCCCCGGCCGCCTTGACCACCCTGGCCGTCGCCATGGTGTCCGCCGGGTTCCTGCTGCTGATTGCCGCCGCCCGCGGAGTTGTGATCGCTGGACCCGCAGGCGGCCAGGCCCAGCGTGGCCGCCAGGGCCAGCGCCGCGCCGGCCACGGAGAGGGTGACGCGACCGGGTCGGCGTCGTCCCGGAAGAGGGTGGGAACTGTCTGCGGCGGGAATTGAATCTGTCATGGCCGCAACGCTATTGACGGTGGCTGTGAGGTTCCTCGGCGTCGGCTGGTGAGTCACTTCCAGTCGGGTGTGACTACTTCGGGGTCACCCAGGTGGTGATGTCGGCGTGCACGACCTCCAGGCCCGCCCGGTCGAAGATCGACACCGGCACCACCAGATCCTGCCCCTCGGTGATCTGCGAGAAATCCGGAACCTCCGGCAACTTCGCGACCGCCCGCAGTCCCGAGTTCGCCTTCGCCAGATACTGCACGTTCATCGCCTTGGGGATCCACCGATGCGTCTCCGGCACTGTCGCCTCCGACAGCATGCCCATCGCCACCTCGGCGAGGTTGCACGCCGCGATCGCGTGGAACGTCCCCAGATGATTGTGAATCCCGAACCACTTGGGTGCGGTCACCTCGCACAGCCCCGGTTCCAGCCGCACCACGCTCGGCAGCACGGTCCCGAAATACGGCACCCGCGCCACCATCCCGAGCGAGAACAACGTGTGCCCGATCCGATTGTCGGGAAGCTTCTTCCACCCGCGATACGTAGCGGTCTCTTTGGCCATGCCCACTATCTTACTCAGAAGTAAGTTAACCGGAAGCGTGGCGTTCCCGGGGGCTGCCGAATAGGTCGGCGAATCGGTCGGGTGGCGGGTTCGGCGGTGCGAGACCGTGCGGTTGATTGTTAGCTGGGTGGGTTGCGCCGGGGGCGCGGCTGGGAGTCGGCCTCAGATCTGCCGACATCGCTCGATATTGGAGTTCTCGACATCATGCGCATTCGTACCGCGGTGGCCTCGCTCGGCATCGCAGTCGCCGTAGCCTCGTTCGGCGCCACCGCTACGGCCGGGTCGGCTTCGGCGATCACGCCGATCATCGATCCGGGCAAGGGCATCTACCTCGCCGTCATCCTGAACCAGAGCGAGACCGCGGCTCTCGCCAACAGCCCCATTCCGGGGTTCCTGGACTCCGTCCTTCCGGCGGACCAGCAGTACTTCGTGCTCGACCCGGACTCGGTCCTGCCCTGGGACGGGACCTACGTCTACGCCGACATCAGCGAGATCACCACCGAGGCCGCCATTCGGCACGGCGTCGTCGCCCTGGGCATCTACGATCCGTCCCGCAACGACGGCGCGTTCTTCCGTGTCGTCCAGGTCCTCCCCAGCCCGGTCCAGCACGGCTCGACCTTCCGCTGACCGAGTGCCCCGAGCGGCCGTCACGGGAACCCTTCCCGTGGCGGCCGCTCGGCTTCGTGCCATTCCGGCGACCCGGTGTGACCAGGGCCATCGGGTTCGCGGTGGGGAGGGGGCGATTTGAAGTGGGCTGGGGACTCGAGGCATACTGTTCGGGTTGCCCACACCGGGTTGCGTCTTTTCCGTTGGATCGGCGCTGGTCGTGGGTGAGCAAGACCCAATTTTGCACCCCGCTGGATTGCGGCGTGGGTGCGTCCGGAACAATGTTCCGAGGCTTACAGGATTTTGGTCCGGGCTGAGGAATGGGCGGCGGAGCGACACGCCCGACCGCGTGGACCGGATGAACCATGACAGATGAACAGCGGCGATGGATCGGGCCCAGGTGGCCGGTCGTGTGGTGGCTGATGCGTCTTCGTGTGTTCGGGCTGTGCAAATGAGGGTGGTGTGAGAGCGAAAGCTCTTGGACCACAACGTAAGCGGAGAAAAGGACACTCAGCGTGGCGGGACAGAAGATCCGCATCAGGCTCAAGGCCTACGACCATGAGGCGATCGACGCGTCTGCGCGCAAGATCGTCGAGACGGTGACCCGTACCGGTGCCCGCGTCGTCGGCCCGGTGCCGTTGCCCACCGAGAAGAACGTGTACTGCGTCATCCGTTCGCCGCACAAGTACAAGGACTCGCGCGAGCACTTCGAGATGCGTACGCACAAGCGGCTGATCGACATCCTCGACCCGACGCCGAAGACGGTTGACGCCCTGATGCGTATCGACCTGCCGGCCAGCGTCGACGTCAACATTCAGTGACGGGGACTTCGAATATGACTGACAACAAGAGCCGTCCGGCCGCGGGCATCCTGGGCACCAAGCTCGGCATGACCCAGGTCTTCGACGAGAAGAACCGCGTCGTTCCCGTGACCGTCGTCAAGGCGGGCCCGAACGTCGTTACCCAGATTCGCACGGTCGAGCGTGACGGCTACTCCGCCGTCCAGGTCGCCTACGGCGCCATCGACCCGCGCAAGGTGAACAAGCCGGTCTCCGGCCAGTTCACCAAGGCCAACGTCACCCCGCGCCGCCACATCGCCGAGCTCCGCCTCGCCGATGTCTCGAACCTCGAGGTCGGCCAGGAGCTCAACGCTGACGTCTTCGAAGAAGGCGCCTACGTCGACGTGACCGGCACCTCCAAGGGCAAGGGCTTCGCGGGCACCATGAAGCGCCACGGCTTCCGTGGCCAGGGTGCCTCGCACGGCGCGCAGGCCGTGCACCGTCGTCCGGGTTCCATCGGTGGTTGCTCCACCCCGGGCCGTGTCTTCAAGGGCATGCGCATGTCCGGCCGGATGGGTAACGACCGCGTCACCACGCAGAACCTCTCGGTCCACAAGGTGGATGCCGAGAACGGTCTGCTGCTGATCAAGGGCGCGATCCCGGGCCGCACCGGCGGCGTCGTGATCGTCAAGAGTGCAGTGAAGGGTGGTGCCCGGGCATGAGCACCGAGACCAAGACCAACCTGACGCTCACGGTCAAGGCCGCTGGCGGCAAGACCGAGGGCACCGTCGAGCTCCCCGCGGAGATCTTCGACGTGACCGCGAACATCGCGCTGATGCACCAGGTCGTCGTGGCCCAGCAGGCCGCGGCTCGCCAGGGCACGCACGCCACCAAGACCCGCGGCATGGTCCGCGGTGGTGGCAAGAAGCCGTACCGCCAGAAGGGCACCGGCCGTGCGCGCCAGGGTTCGACCCGTGCGCCGCAGTTCGCCGGCGGTGGCACCGTCCACGGCCCGCAGCCGCGTGACTACACCCAGCGCCTGCCCAAGAAGATGAAGGTCGCCGCGCTGCGTGGCGCTCTGTCGGACCGGGCTCGCAACGAGCGCATCCACGTGATCACCGAACTGGTTGCGGGACAGACCCCGTCGACCAAGTCGGCCAAGTCCTTCCTCGCCGAGCTGTCGGAGCGGAAGAACATCCTGGTCGTCGTCGGCCGTGAAGATGTCACCGCGTGGAAGAGCGTGGCGAACCTGCAGGGCGTGCACCCGATCGCCCCGGACCAGCTGAACACCTACGACGTTCTCAAGAGCGACGAAATCGTGTTCTCGGTCGAGGCGCTCAACGCCTTCGTGCACGGCCCCGCCGAAGCTGCACAGGAGGAGAGCAAGTGACCACCATCGCCGATCCCCGCGACATCCTGCTCGCGCCGGTGATCTCCGAGAAGTCCTACGGACTGATCGAAGAGGGCACCTACACCTTCCTGGTGCACCCGGACTCGAACAAGACGCAGATCAAGATCGCCGTTGAGAAGGTTTTCGGTGTGAAGGTCACGAGCGTCAACACCGCCAACCGTCAGGGCAAGCGCAAGCGGACCCGCTTCGGTTACGGCAAGCGCAAGGACACCAAGCGCGCGCTCGTGACCATCTCGGCCGACAGCAAGCCCATCGAGATCTTCGGAGGCCCGGTCGCGTAAGCGGCTGGAGCTCCAGAAAGCAGAGAAGAACTCATGGCAATCCGTAAGTACAAGCCGACAACCCCGGGCCGCCGCGGTGCCTCGGTCTCGGACTTCGCCGAGATCACCCGCGCGACCCCCGAGAAGTCGCTGCTGCGTCCGCTCACCAAGACCGGTGGCCGTAACGCGCAGGGCCGCATCACCACTCGTCACAAGGGTGGCGGCCACAAGCGCGCCTACCGTCTGATCGACTTCCGTCGACTGGACAAGGACGGCATCCCGGCCAAGGTCGCGCACATCGAGTACGACCCCAACCGCACCGCCAACATCGCGCTGCTGCACTTCGCCGACGGCGAGAAGCGCTACATCATCGCGCCCAAGGGCATCGCCCAGGGCACGAAGATCGAGTCGGGCGCCGGCGCGGACATCAAGCCGGGCAACAACCTGCCGCTGCGCTCCATCCCGACCGGTACCACCGTCCACGCGGTGGAGCTGCGTCCGGGCGGCGGCGCCAAGCTGGCTCGTGCCGCGGGCATGTCCATCCAGCTGCTGGGTAAGGAAGGCGCCTACGCCGTCCTGCGTATGCCCTCCGGTGAGATCCGTCGCGTCGACGTGCGCTGCCGCGCCACCATCGGCGAGGTCGGCAACGCCGAGCAGTCGAACATCAACTGGGGTAAGGCCGGCCGTATGCGGTGGAAGGGCGTTCGCCCGACCGTCCGTGGTGTGGTCATGAACCCGGTCGACCACCCGCACGGTGGTGGTGAGGGTAAGACCTCCGGTGGTCGCCACCCGGTCTCCCCGTGGGGTAAGCCCGAGGGCCGCACCCGTAAGCCCAACCGTCCCAGCGACAAGCTCATCGTCCGCCGCCGCGGCAAGAAGCGTTAAGGAGGAGGTTAGACATGCCACGCAGCCTGAAGAAGGGCCCGTTCGTCGACGAACACCTCCTCAAGAAGGTGGACGTCCAGAACGAGAAGGGCACGAAGCAGGTCATCAAGACCTGGTCGCGTCGTTCCACCATCATCCCGGATTTCATCGGCCACACGTTCTCGGTCCACGACGGCCGCAAGCACGTGCCGGTGTTCGTGTCCGAGAACATGGTTGGACACAAGCTCGGTGAATTCGCGCCGACCCGCACGTTCAAGAGCCACGTCAAGGAAGATCGGAAGAGCAAGCGGCGATGAGCACTGAAACTCAGAACCCGACCGCGCGCGCGACCGCCAAGCACGTTCGCGTGACGCCGATGAAGGCCCGCCGAGTCGTGGACCTGGTCCGTGGCCGCCGTGTCGAGGATGCGCTGAACATCCTGAAGTTCGCGCCGCAGGCCGCGAGCGAGCCGGTCGCCAAGGTGGTGGCCTCGGCCGCCGCCAACGCGGAGAACAACCTCGGCCTGAACCCGGCCACGCTGGTCATCTCGACCGCGTACGTCGACGAGGGCGCGACCATGAAGCGTTTCCAGCCGCGTGCCCAGGGCCGCGCGTTCCGGATCCGCAAGCGCACCAGCCACATCACCATCGAGGTCGAGAGCGTGCCCACCGCCGGCGCTGCCACTCGTAGCCGCCGGAAGGGAGGGGCAAAGTAAATGGGACAGAAGATCAATCCCCATGGCTTCCGCCTCGGTATCACCACCGACTGGAAGTCGCGTTGGTACGCGGACAAGCAGTACGCGGACTACGTGAAGGAAGACGTCGCGATCCGCAAGCTCCTCGCCACCGGCATGGAGCGGGCCGGCATCTCGAAGGTCGAGATCGAGCGCACTCGTGACCGCGTGCGTGTGGACATCCACACCGCGCGCCCGGGCATCGTGATCGGCCGTCGTGGCGCCGAGGCCGACCGCATTCGCGCCGAGCTGGAGAAGCTCACCAAGAAGCAGGTTCAGCTGAACATCCTCGAGGTCAAGAACCCCGAGTCGGATGCGCAGCTGGTTGCCCAGGGTGTGGCCGAGCAGCTCTCGAACCGTGTGGCGTTCCGTCGCGCGATGCGCAAGGCCATCCAGTCGGCCATGCGTTCGCCGAACGTCAAGGGCATCCGTGTGCAGTGCTCCGGCCGTCTCGGCGGCGCGGAAATGTCGCGCTCGGAGTTCTACCGTGAGGGTCGGGTGCCGCTGCACACGCTGCGCGCCGACATCGACTACGGCCTGTACGAGGCGAAGACCACCTTCGGCCGCATCGGCGTGAAGGTCTGGATCTACAAGGGCGACATCGTCGGCGGCAAGCGTGAGGTCACCGCGGTGGCCCCGTCCGGCCGCGAGCGTGACGACCGCCCGCGTCGCGAGCGTCCGAGCCGTCCCCGTCGCAGCGGAGCCCAGGGCACCACCGCGACCAGCACTGAGGCCGGGCGTGCCGCGACTGCTGTCGCGGAGGCTCCGGCAGAGAACCAGGAGGGCTGACCTATGTTGATGCCCCGCAAGGTCAAGCACCGTAAGCAGCACCACCCGAAGCGCTCCGGTATGGCCAAGGGCGGCACCGCGGTTTCGTTCGGCGAGTTCGGCATCCAGGCTCTGGAGCCCGCCTACGTGACCAACCGTCAGATCGAGTCCGCTCGTATCGCGATGACCCGCCACATCAAGCGTGGCGGCAAGGTCTGGATCAACATCTACCCGGACCGCCCGCTCACCAAGAAGCCGGCCGAAACCCGAATGGGTTCCGGTAAGGGTTCGCCGGAGTGGTGGATCGCGAACGTGAAGCCCGGTCGGGTCATGTTCGAGCTTTCTTACCCGAACGAGGAGACCGCTCGCGAGGCCCTGCGCCGCGCGATGCACAAGCTCCCGATGAAGTGCAGGATCGTGACCCGAGAGGAGCAGTTCTGATGGCTACTGCCAATCCGGCCGCAGAGCTCCGCGAGCTCGACAATGACGCGCTCGTCGCGAAACTGCGCGAATCCAAGGAAGAGCTGTTCAACCTGCGCTTCCAGATGGCGACCGGCCAGTTGCAGAACAACCGGCGCCTGCGTGTGGTCCGCCACGAGATCGCGCGCATCTACACGGTCATGCGTGAGCGCGAGCTCGGCCTGGCCTCCGGTCCTGAAGGCAAGGGAGACGCGGCATGAGTGACGCCAAGGGCCCGGCCAAGACGCCGGCCAAGCAGGAGGAGCGGGGCCAGCGCAAGGTGCGCATCGGCTACGTCGTCTCCGACAAGATGACCAAGACCATCGTGGTCGAGCTGGAAGATCGCGTGAAGCACAAGCTTTACGGCAAGATCATCCGCACCACCTCGAAGGTGAAGGCCCACGACGAGAACGAGATCGCCGGTGTCGGCGACCGCGTGCAGCTGATGGAGACCCGTCCGCTGTCCGCCACCAAGCGGTGGCGTCTGGTCGAGGTCCTGGAGAAGGCCAAGTAAGCCTGCTCCATGACTTTGAACAAGTCATAGAACATTGGCCCGCTTCCCGAAAGGGAAGCGGGCCAATGTGTTTTGTGGGTGTGGGTGGACTCGGCTGCCCTTGGGGACACGTGGTTCGAGGAGTACGTCGCATATGTGTGGTTGTTTTTCTGTGGGTCGATAGGTTCTATGCGTGCCTGCGCTCGAGTGTGATCAAACCGAAACCCGGTATATCCGAACGGAATTGGCGTGTCGCCCCGGTGAGGCGCTAGTTTTGTCTGGCTATGAGGGATGCTGCAACAACTTCCGGGGCTTGGCGGATCGACGACCGGACCGCGGTGACATTCCGCGATGCGGCGGTGGCCTGGGCTCTGGCCGCCCACGAGGTGCTGGCCGAATGCGCCTCCGGCTACGGCCATTTCGTGACCATCAATGAGCTGGCCGAGCGGGCGCAGGAGATGTCGGGCATCCGTACCGACGCCCCCACCCGCACCTGGATGGACGCCATCCTGCGCAAGGTCGCCCGCCGCTGCCACAATGCCGGCGAGCCGCCGCTGACGGCCTTGTGCGTCAAGCAGAACCACAAGGTCAGCGACAGCTACAAGTACGTGCTGGAGCTGGCGCACCTGCCCGTCCCGGCCGACCTGGAGGTCCATGCCGCCTACGCCCGCTGGCAGTGCTACGCGGCCTACGGCGCGGACATCCCCTCCGACGGCGGTATCCCGCCTCTGATCCCGCGCAATGGCGGCGCGCCCCGCCGGGTCACTCCGGCCGGTCCGGTCTCCACCCCGAAGCCGGAGCCCGAGGCCCGCAAGGCGGTCTGCAACTCCTGCTTCACCGAACTCCCCGCCAACGGCGTCTGCTACTACTGCTGACGCGCGGTCGAGCCGGAACTCGAAGGCCCGCTTCCCCCGGAGCGGGTCTTCGCGTTTCCAGAGTCGTCACGCGTCCTTGTGGCAGACCGCCTCCAGCATGATCCCGTCGAAGCCGGTCCAGAACGTCGCGTAATAGGGCGGCGGGTACTGCGGGAATTCCTGTGGCGCGTGCAGGATTTCGTCCCCGCGCCCGGCCGCCCACTCGTGCACCCGTCGTACCGCCGCGCGCGTGGGCACCAGGAACGCCAGGTGCTGAAGTCCCGGCAGCGCCCGCGAATACTCGCCCGCCGTCGCCGGGTAGAAGAACACGTAGGTGCCGGTCTTCCGGGCCGCGGGCCAGTAGGCGAACTGGGTGTCGTCGGCCAGCAGCGGTGCATAGTCCAGCAGCGGCATCAGTTCGTCGTAGTACTTCCGCGCACCCGCCAGATCGCTGACATTGATCCCGAGATGTCCTAGAGGCATGCCCCGAACCTACGTCCGGAACTTGTTGCGGGCGTCCCGAATTGGTCGCAGTACCGCCGCTGCAGATACCGACTCGAAGGAGTCCCGAGTTCCGTTGCGGTATTAGCCGGCCTCTTTCTGGAACCAGGCGAGCAGGTCTGGCTCGGTGGTGATCGCGGTCGGGGGTGCTCCCGCGGCCTTGGCGCAGTACACGCCTACGACGGGGTGGCCGTCGAGGGCCGCCAGCAGGCAGGGCTGGTGGTCGTCGGGGTGGAGCGGATCGCCGGGGAACGGATAACAGGTAAACCGGCCGATCGGTTGATTGTTTCGGGTCCAGATGCTGTCCTGTCCCGGCCGACCGCCACAGGCGTGCCCCGAGTGCACGTTGATAATTGTTTGGTAGATCATTCTCGCTGTGTCGGCGGTGGGATAGCTCAAGAACCCTGCTGTGGGGTAGTTCACCGGTGTGTCACAGTCGATTTCCGCATTCGCGGGTTGTGATGGGTCTGTGTGTCGGCAGTTCGTGGGGGTGAAGTCTGGTCCGAGAAGCGACAGTAGGTTTCTGTCGGCGGCGGTGAATACGTCCGGGTCGTTCGCCACGTCCGGCGCCAGGAACTGTCGGTAGCCCCGCGCCGCGTCGTAGTCGCGTAGTTCTTCAGCGAGAGGTGATGTCCAGTCGGTGGGCAGGTAGGCGAAACTGGCGATCGCGAGGTCGGGTTCGTCGGTCACGGTCAGCACTGACGCGGCGGGGCTGACCGAAGCGTCGAGGCCGCAGGTCTTGCGCCCTACCAGTTTGTGCAGATTGTCGAAGACGGGTGCGTCTGGTCCTGGCGGGTCGCCCGGGCAGTTGCCGGTGTGCAATGTCCGGCCGATGGTCTGGAAGAAGTCGGTGAGTTTGTCGACGCTGGAGAATCGGTAGAACTGCGAAAAGGGCGCGCCCGCTGCCTTGGTGGTTTCACAGACAATATGGGCGATCTGGCCCGGGTCGGGGTCGGAGTGGTAGCAGTTGCTGCGGTGACTGCCGTTCGAGTTGATCAGCTCGAGCAGGTCGATGTCGGCCCCTCGAAGTGCTGTTTCGTCGGCGATGGGGTGCCCGGCTACGCCGGTACGGGCGACGTGCCAGCCACCCACGGCGACAGCGCAAGCGATCGTCACGGCGGCGGCTGTCATCGGTATGGCCCATTTCCGGGATATGGCCCATTTCCGGTCGCGGAGTCTGCGCCGGCCCCGGCCGTCGCCGCGTTCGATTGTCCGGTGTTCCGGTGAGAGAAGCGGCTCGGGTTCACTGAACACCTGGGCGATGGTCGGCGCGTCTTCGTGTTGCGCGGCGTCGGTGCCGCGCACCGGCGACATTGTCGGGACGTTCTCGCCGACCGGGTGGGGATCGGGCTCCATGGCTGTGTCGGTGGCGTCATCGGCCGGCGGCGTTGCCGTGCCGGTGGGGTTGGCGTCGAGCCAGTGGGCGGCCGCGGCGGCGATGGCGCGGCTGTCGTCGTCCAGGAGTCGGGTGATGGCGTCGCGGACGCGGGACCGGACAATGGCGCCGCCGGTGCGGTGCAGCTGGTCCAGGTCATCGAGCGCGTTGCGCCGATCGCGGACGGCCGGGCTCTCGAGTGCGGTTCGAATATGTTGCGGTACTTGCCAATTGCGGTTGCGGGCCAGGAGGGTGCGGCCTTCGATATTGTCTTGCTTCTTGGGTCGCTGGCGGGGGCGTTCGGCGACGACATGGTCGTGTACGTAGCTGTAGAGCTCGTCGACGGTGATGTCGCCGTCCTGGTCGAGGTCGGCGCCGCCGTCGCGCAGACCGGCGACGAGGTGCCGGGTGAACACCGACTGCGTCGCCTGTCCGTGCGGAGTGTTGCCCTCGAAGGCGAACTGGGTGGCGTCGGAGGCGGTGAGCACGGTCCGGCCGCGGCCGCTGAAGGTTTCCAGGGCATGGACCTGGTCGTCGGCCTTGGCGATGGTGCCGACGGGGAAGGCGCCGCTGTAGCAGCAGTCCAGGATCAGCACCTGATGGTTGGAGTCGCATCCGGTCATGGCGTAGTCGATCTGATCGGCCGGGACCGAGGTGAACAGGGGGTTGAGCGGGCGGGTGTCGGTCATTGCGAGGTAGAGCTTGCCGGCGTCGTCCTTGAGTCCGTGCCCGCTGAAGTACAGCAGCGTCAGATCATCGCGCCGCCGGTCCGAGAAGAAATCGCCGATCGCCGCGCCGACCACGTGGTGCGGCTGGTTGATCAAGGTGGTGACCTCGAACCCGCCGATCGTGGGGTCGGCCAGCACCTCGGCGAGTGCCTCGGCATCGTGCGCGGGTGCGGTCAACTGCCGCAATCCGGGATCGTGGAACGTGTAGGTCGCCACTACCAGGGCGAATCGGCCGGTCATTGCCGTCACCCCGCCACGACGCCGCCGTGGCGGCGAATATAGGCGTCGACCAGTGCGCGCTGCTGGTCGCCGCTCGCGGCCTCGAGCTCGATGCTCTCGCCGTCGATGGTGACCGTCACCCGGTGGGTGCCCGGGTGGCGGCCCAGCCAGTCCCGCACCGTCTCGATCAGGGTGGTGAACACCCCGCCGGAAGCACTCAGCGCCAGCACGATCGCGCCGATCGTGATGGGGTCGGCCACCTTCGTACCCGGCGCCGTTCCGGCGCTGTCCCGCGCCAGCGCCGCCGATTCGACGCCGTCCAGCGCGGCCAGCTCCGCCCGCAGCATCCGGGTCTGCCGGTCCAAGCGCTCGTCGTCGATCTCCGTGGCGGCCATCGATACTCGAACTGTCACGCCGCGGTGGTCGTTCTGCGCGATACCCATCGGAAGCCTCTTTCCCGCCTGGGCGGCCGACGCCGACCAGGATGCGAATCGACAAGACCGATTCTCATCGCTGGTATCCGGCGTCTCACGCGTACGCGACTACCCGAACCTGGCAAAACGGGCAATGCGGCTCGCGCCATGCCATCATCCGCAGTGGGATGGAGCCGGTCATCGCCGCCGCGGCGCGCCGAGTCCGTTGTGGCACAACAAGATCGACAACCCACGAGTCGACCCTTCGCTGCGTGTTGTAGGTAGCCGACTACTTGCGGACAGCTATAGCAGGGCTCCGCGCCGCGGGTCGGTCCTGAGAATCAGGCTGTTGTGCGGAGCGATTCGAGGGTGTGGACGAGCGGTGCCAGTTCTGGATTGCGGGAGACCGCGGTGAGGGCCCGGGGCCATGGCCCTGATGTTCACCGGCCTCACCGTCGCCAATGTGGTGGGCGTGCCGCTGGGCACCCTGGTGGGCCCGACCGTCGGCTGGCGCAGCACGTCACGGTGGTCGCCGCGCTGGGCGTGGCCGGGCTGCTGGGCGTGGCCAAACTGGTGCCGGACCTGCCCAGGCCGGAGGGCGTGCACCTGCGGCACGAACTGGCCGCCTTGGGTGCGTTCAACCTGGGCAATGCCATCTCGGCGTGGCTGGGCGGGCTGGTGATCGCGGCCGGATTCGGTTACCCGGCATCGAACTGGGTCGGTGCCGCGCTGGCGGTTTCGGCGCTGCTGCGGGCCTGCCTGTCGGAGGCGCTGGAGCGCCGTGCCGCACAGCAGCTTTCGACATTTCAGACGAACCAGGCGTACCGTACCGTCCATTCTTGAGCGCTTGTCCGCGCCGCGCTAACCTCGCCGACGTGCCCGGATTCGGTCACGGCTAATCGAGCGCGATCGGTGAGTTTGCATGCTCGACAATGTTTTACGGATCGCCATAGTTGGAGTGGGACCGCGGGGTCTGAATGTTTTCGAACGCATTTGCGCCAACGCTCGGCAGTTAGGCATCTCGGCCGGCGTCGAACTGGTGCTCATCGATTCGACACGGGTCGGTACCGGCGCGGTCTGGCGCACCGACCAGCCCGCGCACCTGCTCATGAACACGGTCGCCGAGCAGGTCACCATATTCACCGACGACACCGTCGAGATGGCGGGCCCGGTGGAACGCGGCCCCAGCCTCTACGAATGGTCGAACTTTCTGGCGAAGATCGGCAATTTCGCGAGCCTGCCCGGCGATGCTTACGGTGCGGCCCTGCGGATTTCCCCGGAGAGCTATCCACCACGGGCCTTCTACGGCCATTACCTGCGCTGGGCCTTCGAGCGCACCCGCGACAGATACGCCGATTGGGTGCGGGTGAGCGAAATCGTGGCAACCGTGGTGGATATGCGCGACGGCCCCGGCGGATTCCAGGAGCTGGAACTCGATACCGGCGAACGCCTGCGCGGATTGCACGCGGTGGTGCTCACCCAGGGCCACCTGGCCGAAGCGCCGCCCGGCACGTCCGGTTCGCTCGCCGACACCGCGGATCGCCTGGGCCTCACCTACATTCCGCCCGGCAATGCCGCCGATGTGGATCTGGACCGCATTCCCGAGGGCGACCCGGTCATCATCCGCGGCCTGGGCCTGACCTTCTTCGACTACCTCGCCCTGCTGACGGCGGGCCGCGGCGGCCGGTTCAAGGAGTCCGAGGCCGGGCTGGAGTACGTCGCCTCGGGCCGGGAGCCGCTCATCGTCACCGGCTGCCGCCGCGGCATCCCGCATCACGCGCGCGGCGAGCACCAGAAGGGGGTGGCCGGCCGCTACGAGCCGTTGCTGCTCAACGCCGACCGCATCGCCCGATTACGCCACCGCGCACGGAAATTCGGCGACGTCTCCTTCCGCCGCGACGTCTGGCCGCATATCGCGCGCGAGGTCGAATCGGTCTACTACACCCGCCTGATCGCGGACCGGGTGAGCCCGCACCGCCTGGCCTCCTTCCGCGACCGCTACCTGATCGCCCCGACCGCCGAGGACGCCGGGGAACTGCTGAACCGCTTCGGCGTGCCCCCGCATGACCGCTGGGACTGGAGCGCACTCGCCGACCCCACCGGCGGCCGCTGCTTCACCGATCCCGGGGATTTCCACGCCTGGCTGCTGGCCTACCTCGACGCCGATGTGCGGCAGGCGCGCCTGGGCAATGTGCACGGCCCGGTGAAGGCGGCGCTGGATGTCCTGCGCGACCTCCGCAATGAGGTCCGGCTGGTCGTCGACCACGGCGGCATCGCGGGCTCCTCCTACCGCGACGACCTGGATCGCTGGTACACACCGATGAACGCCTTCCTCTCCATCGGACCACCGGCGCACCGGATTTCGGAACTGGCGGCACTGATTCGCGCGGGTGTGGTGCGAGTCGCCGGTCCCGGCATGCGGGTCCGGGCGGACACCGGGCACGAGTGCTTCGTCGCCGATTCACCCCTGGTGGGTGATTCGGTGGCGTCGGCACAGACTCTCATCGATGCCTGGATGCCCGCACCGGACCTGCATCGCACCGCGGATCCGTTGCTGCGCAACCTGTTGCATCGCGAGGAGGTGCGCGGCTACGTCATCGCCTCTCCGGACGGCAGCCGCTACCGCACCGGCGGCCTGGCGCTCGCGCCGGGTTCGTTCCATCCGGTGGACACGTTCGGGCGAATCCACCCGCGCCGCTACGCCTTCGGAGTGCCGACCGAGGCGGTGCGCTGGGTGACGGCGGCGGGCGCGCGCCCCGGGGTCAATTCGGTGACGCTGGCCGACGGCGATGCCATCGCCCGCGAGATCCTCACCGCCCACCGGTACGAGGGCCCGGCGATCCCGCCGAATCAGCTTGGGGTGCAGCGGCATTTCGAACTCCGGCACGACAGTGAAAGGCACGATGACATGGCGCTGGAATGTGGTCTGCTGGCACCCGTCGGGGTGGGCACGCCGGTGGAGTCCCTGCTGAGCGACGACGCCTGGATCGAGGCCATGCTGGAGGTGGAGCTGGCGCTGGCGCGCGCCGAGGCCCGCCTGGGCATGGTGCCCGACATCGTCACCGATCATCTGGCGGTGGCGGTGCGCGAGCACGCGTTCGACGCCCGCGAGATCGCGCGGGCCTCGCGCGGCGCCGCGAATCCGGTGGTGACCTTCGTGGAGCGCCTGCACGACGCGGTGGCGGACGTGGATCCGGTGAGTGCGAACTACGTGCACTACGGCTCAACCAGCCAGGACATTCTCGATACCGCGACCATGGTGATCGCCGCCCGGGTGCTGGCCGTGCTGATCGCGGACCTGGACACCATCGTCGGCTCCCTGGCCGAGCTGGCCCGCCGCCACCGCACCACCCCGATCGCCGGCCGCACCCTCGCCATGCACGCGGTGCCGACGACCTTCGGCGCGAAGGTGGCGGTGTGGATGCAGGGCCTGCTCGACGCCCGCGAACGCCTGGACCGCGTGCGCGGCACGCTGCCGGTCCAATTGGGCGGCGCGGCGGGCACTTTGGCGTCCTATATCGAATGCGCGCGCTGCGCGGAGTCGGAACTGTCGCAGGCGCCCGCCGGCGAGATCATGGAGCGCCTCACCCGCGAGTTCGCCGCGGAACTCTCTCTCACCGTGAGCGCCACCCCCTGGCACACCGTGCGCACGCCGATCGCCGATCTGGCCGCGGCGCTGGCCCTGACCTCCGGCACCCTGGGCAAGCTGGCCGTGGACGTGATCTCCCAGTCCCGCGACGAGACCGCCGAACTGCTCGAGCCCGCCGCCCCGGGCCGCGGCGAATCCTCGGCCATGCCGCAGAAGCGAAACCCGGTGCTGAGCACCATGATTCGCGCGGCGGCGCTGCAGGTCCCCGCGCTGGCCTCGACGCTGTTCGGCGCGCTGCTGGCCGAGGACGAGCGTCCCGCCGGCGCCTGGCACGCCGAATGGCAGCCGCTGCGCGAATGCTTGCTCCTGGTCGGCGGCGCCGCCCACACCGCGGTCGAACTCGCCGCGGGCCTGATGGCCGATGCCGATCGCATGACCGAGAACCTCTCGCTCACCGAGGGGCAGATCGTCGCCGAGCGCCTCTCGATCCGCCTGGCCCCCTTGCTCGGCAAGCCGATCGCCAAGAAGGCCCTGCAGGCGGCCTCTTTCGAGGCCCGGACCACGACCCGGCCGCTGGCCGACATCCTCGCCGAATGCCCCGATATCGCCCTGCATCTGACCAAACCCGAACTGGCCGAACTCCTCCGCCCCGAGAACTATCTCGGCGCGGCCCCCGACCTGGTCGACCGGGTACTGCGCCGGATCTGATCCGATTCGGCGGTGGCGGAAGGGAGTTCAGCGCGGATGACCGGGCCGGGGCGTCGCGTTCAGTTGCCGAAGCGGTTCTTGGGCGGGCGGTTGGAGGCGGCGCGGCGGGCGGCCTCCTTCTCCTTGACGCGGTCGGCTTCCTTGCGGACGGCGACCAGATTCTCCCGTTCCCGGAGCAGCCATTCGGGCGGGTCGGCGAGCAGGGCCGCGATCTCGTCCGCGGTGAGGGCGTCGGCGACGCCGGCGCGGGCCAGACCGGAGTTGGAGATGCCCAGCTTGCGGGCCACCACATCGCGCGGGAAGGGGCCGTTGGCCCGCAGCTCGAGCAGCCACTGCGGGGGATCGGTGCGCAGTTCCTCGAGCTGAGCGCGGGTGACGGGTGAGTTCCGGAACTCCGCGGGGGTTGCCGGGAGGTAGATGCCGAGTTTGTTCGCCGCGGTGAGCGGCTTCATGGTCTGGGGGTTCTTGTCCGGGCTCACCGATCAAGGGTATCGGGCGGGTGGGGTGAACCTGCTGGCCGGTGCAATACCGTGGACGCCATGAGCCGGTTGGAGTCCATCGATCTGACGCGCCTGCGCTGGTTCGTCGCGGTTGCCGAGGAATTGCATTTCGCCCGGGCGGCGCGTGGCCTCGGTATTTCGCGGCAGCGCTTGAGCGGGACGGTCATCGAGCTGGAGGAAGAGCTCGAAACCAGACTGTTCGTACCGGGCGCGCAGCCCACCCAGCTGAGCGAGGACGGGCGGGTGCTGCTGGACGAGGCCCGCGCCCTCATCGCGGCCGCCGCGGCCGCGGAGCGGGCGCCGGCGCCGGCCGCGGCGGACCGCCTGCGGGTCGGCTTCGTCCCGGGCGTGACCGTCACCAAATGGGAGCGCATCTGGCGCGAGCGGTTCCCCGAGGTCGCGCTGGAGCTGACGCCGATCCCGATGAAGGAGCAGGAGCAGGCCCTGCGCACGGACGCGGTCGACATGTGTTTCGTGCGGCTGCCCATCGATCGCGATGGGGTGAGCGCGATTCCGCTCTACCGTGAGGTCCCGGTCGTGGTCGTCCCCAAGGATCATCCGATCGCCCTGTTCGATCAGGTCGCCACGGCCGATCTGGCCGATGAGCGCATGCAGGACGCCGCCGACCTGGACGACGCCGCCATGACCATGGAGCTGGTGGCCGCGGTGAGCGGGGCGGCCATCGTGCCGCACTCGATCGCCCGCCTGCACCACCGCAAGGACCTGGTCTACCGGACCGTCACCGATGTGCCCGAGACCGAGATCGTGCTGGCCTGGCCCGCCGACCGCACCACCGAGCTGGTGGAGGAGTTCGTGGGCGTGGTGCGCGGCCGCTCCCAGCGCAGTTCCCGTTCGCCGTCCGGTCAGCAGCCGGACAAGGCTGCGGGGCCACAGAATTCGCCGAAGCGGACGGGTGCGGCCAGGGCGGGCGGGGCGCGCAGTCAGGCCGGGGGGAAGAAGCCGCAGACCGCCGCGAAGTCGAAGCAGGGCGGTGCGAAGAAGCCGGGCAAGCGGCGCGGGCGCTAGCGAGCAGCTCCGCGTGGACGACCCACGAGGGCCCGCCTCCCGTTCGGGAGGCGGGCCCTTTCGTGTCCGGATGCTCGGGGAAGCATCTGGAGAAAGTTCAGGGTCGAGTCAGGGTTGCGCTATACGTATACGTCTACTTATAGTGGCTGAAGACGGGGAATGACCGTCCGGAACCCTGAGAAGTGCAGCGGCGCAGCGGGTATCGACCCACAGGGCCGTGATGTACACGCATGCCCATATGCGCATTCACTGATGATTTGGAGCACCCCATGGCCCTCGATATGGACAAGTCCAACGACGCCGACCCGCAGGACGCCCCGGCGCCGGAGGCCCCGGCCGCGACCGGCACCGAGCTGGTGCCGGACCCGCTGCCCGAGGGCATGCGCGAGATCACGCTGCGCGTCGGCCCCGGCGGTGGCCGCACCCAGCGCTTCGTCGGCCGGCTGCTGGCCGAGGCCCAGCACGTGACCAAGGAGGGCAGCGAGTCCGTGCAGGTCTTCCTGAGCCGCAAGGGCAAGCTGGTCGTTCACCGGCATTATGTCGAGTGGTCGGATTTCGCCCAGGCCTCCAAGAACGCCGCGCGCGAGCGGAAGGAGGAGTTCCGCACCGCCCGAAACAGTTCCGACCAGTCGGACCTTGCGGTATTCACGAACTGGGCCAAGGGATTTAAGAACTGGCGCGAACTCCTCGGCCTGGGTGAGGATGGCTATGGCGACTTCACATTGGAGATCGTGGACTCGCTCGCGGAACTGCGCGACCGCATTCCGGCGAAGGTCTATCGCATCGTCGCCGACGTGGTGGAGAACCCCTCCTCGCAGGTCCTCGACATCTGAATAACGCGGCCGAACCCGGAAAGGACTTCTCCCGCATGTTCTCCCGCTTGGGACGCTTCGTCGTCCGATTCCCGTGGCTGGTGATCGCCGCGTGGCTGATCGCCATTGTCGCGGTCGTCGCCACCGCGCCGAAGCTCACCGCCACCACCGACCAATCCGACTTCCTGCCTTCGCATTACGAATCCATCCAGGCAGCGAAGTTGCAGCAGCAGGCATTTCCCAGCAGCAATACCCCCGCTGCGCTCATCGTCTTCGAACGCTCCGACGGAGCCCCGATGACCGATGCCGACTCGACCGCGGTGGCCGCCGCCGCGACCAAGCTGTCGGAGCGGAACATCAAGGATGTCACCGGAATCCAAGCGGTGCCCCCCGCGGAGAACCGGTCGATCGAGGTGGTCGCGGTGCAGATGACCAAGGTCACCAGCGCCAATGACACCCACCAGTCCGACGCGGTGAAGTCCCTCCGGGACGCGCTGAAGGAACAGGTGAACGGCACCGACCTGAAGGCCGGCATCACCGGCACCGCCGCCCAGACCCTGGATCAGCAGGATTCCAGTACCAAGGGCCTGATCATCATCGGTGTGTCGACCGTGGTGCTGATCCTGGTGTTGCTGCTGCTCATCTTCCGCAGCCCGATCATCGCGCTGCTGCCCATCCTGGTCATCTTCATCGCGGTGTCACCGCTGGCCAGCGGTCTGATCGCGATCGCCAGCAACACCTTCGACCTCAAGATCGACAGCTCGGTGCAGTCGCTGCTGGTCGTGGTGCTCTTCGGCGTCGGTACCGACTACATCCTCTTCCTGATGTTCCGCTTCCGGGAGCGCCTGCGCGCCGGTGAGGACGCCAAGACGGCTGTGGTCAGCGCGGTCACCCGGGTCGGTGAGGCCATCACCTCGGCGGCCGCGGCGGTGATCATCGCCTTCGGCGCGCTGACGCTGTCCACCCTGGGCATGTTCCGGTCCATGGGTATCGCCCTGGCCATCGCGGTCGCGGTGGCGCTGCTGGCCGGGCTCACGCTCATCCCCGCGATCGTCTCCCTGTTGGGCACCAAGGTTTTCTGGCCCTCGAAGGCCTGGCAGGTGGAGCCGACGGGTGCGCGGTTCGCGGCCGTGGGCGGCGCGCTGGGCAAGCGGCCGGGTCTGTTCGCCGTGGCGTCCGGTGGTGTCCTGATCGCCCTGGGCGTCTTCGCCTTCGGCTTCAATCCGACCTTCGACCTGAGCTCGGGTTCGACCTCGGGCAGCTCCGAATCCGTGGTCTACGGCAAGGAATTGCTCAAGGGCATGCCCGCGGGCAGCACCCAGCCCTCGCAGGTGTATCTGCGCAGTGAGCACGGCGCGCTGAGCGCCGACGAGCTGAACGCCTTCGGCGCGGCACTGCGCGGCGTCCACGGTGTGGGCGAGGTGGGTCCGCAGCCGGCACTGTCGGCCGACAAGACGGTCGCCGAATATCAGGTGACGCTGTCCGACAAGCCGGAATCCGATGCGGCCCTGAAGACCGTGAAGGGTCCGCTCCGGGATGCCGCGCATGCGGCGGCCCCGGTCGGCACCTCGGCGGTGGTGGGCGGCATGACCTCGGTGTTCGTCGACTTCCAGCACGCCATGAACCGGGACTACACGGTGGTGTTCCCGGTGGCGGCCATCCTGATCATGATCGTGCTGGCCCTGCTGCTGCGCAGCGTGGTGGCGCCCTGGTACCTGATGGCGTCGGTGTTCCTCGGCTTCGCCGCGACGCTGGGTTCGGCGGTGCTGGTCTTCCAGCATCTGCAGGGGGATTCGGGTCTGATCTTCACGCTGCCGCTGATCATGTACCTGTTCGTGGTCGCCCTCGGGACGGACTACAACATCCTCATGGTCGCCCGGTTGCGGGAGGAGGCGCGGGAGGGCAACGACCCGCACCGCGCGGCCGCCCTGGCCCTGCGCCACACCGGCCCGACGGTGGCGGCGGCCGGTGTCATCCTGGCGGGCACCTTCGCCTCGATGATGCTGGCGGGCAACGACACCCTGTCGCAGATGGGCTTCGCCATCTCGGTCGGTATCGCCATCGCCGCGTTCGTCATGGCCATGTTCTTCACCCCCGCGGTGACCGCGCTGATCGGCCGCCGCGCCTGGTGGCCGGGCCACGGCGGTGATGCGGAACAGCAGCCGCAGTGGGATACGGAATGGACGCCGTCCGATGTGGTGAGCGACGCTCGCCGCTGACGATCAGAGTTTGCTCCGAACGGTTCGGCCCGCTTCTCCTCCGGGGAGGCGGGCCGATCTCGTTGCTGCGATCATGCCGCTGACCTGCATGGGACCGCGTCTGACAGAAACGTGTTTCAGTATTTTCTCAAAAGTGCCACGCAATGAACTGGACAACCGATACAGTTCGCCGGACCGCATCGAAGCGGGTTGGCACCAAGGAGTTGAAGACATGACAGTGTCCCTGAGCAAGCGCATCGCCCGGCGGGCCGGCGTCGGCCTCACCGCCGTCGCTGCGATGGCCTGTTCCGTGGGCCTGACCGCCTCCACCGCCTCGGCCGTACCCACCGGCCTGTCGGTGAACGCCCGCAATATCTATATGGGTTGCGTGTACCAGATCACCGCGACCTATGACAGCTGGATCCAGGCCTGGTTCTACGACAATGGCGCGATCATCTCGGGCAGCCCGATCACCCCGAGCAACGGGCAGGCCACCATTCAGTGGACCCCGCACAGCGCGGGCACCCACACCCTGTCGACCCTGCAGGGTTCGGCCTGGGAGCTGAAGGTGAACGTCCTCGAGCCCACCCTGACCGGCAGCGCCACCTGCGGCGCGGGCCCGCTGGGTTTCCTGGGCTCGTAGCAGAGCTTCCCGAGCTCGTAAAAGACTCGGTTCGGTATGGGCCCGACCCGCCGAACCGTCCCCGGGCCGGCTGACCATAATCCTCTGTTCCCAGGTCAGCCGGCCCCCTCTCCGTTCGCGCGCCCGGCCGCGGTCAGTGCACGGTCACGTGCCAGACCACGGCCGCGGCCAGCGCGCCCGCGCCGTTCACCGCCCAGTGCAGTGCGATGGGCGCGAGCAGGCTGCCGCTGCGGCGCCGCAGCCAGGTGAAGACCACGCCCGCCCCGGCGGTCGCGAGGACCGCGAGCCCGATGCCGAGCAGCTGTCCGGCCGGGCCGCCGCCGAGGAATCCGGTCAGTCCCTTGTTCCCGCTGGTCAATCCCAGCGACGAGGCAATGTGCCAGAGCCCGAACAGCATTGATCCCGCCGCGAACACCCCGCGCGCCCCGGCCACCCGGTCCAGGGTGCCGTGCAGCACGCCGCGGAAGGCGAGCTCCTCCGGGATCGCGGTCTGCAGCGGGATCACGATCATGGACGCGATGAGCGCGCCCGAGACCGCGGCGTAGCGGTCATTGAGGAAGAAGGGCCGGGTGATCGGCAGTGCCGCGCCGATGGCGACGGCCGCGAGCACCACGCCCACCGCCGCCAGCGCCCACAGCGACCCGCGCCGCCACTGTCGCGGCGACAGGCCGAGGTCCTCCCAGCCCAGCCCGCGGCGGCGCACCAGGGCGACCAGCACCAGTGCGGCAATCGGCACCGTGAAGATGCTGGCCCACCGGTTGGTGAAGTGCGCGATGAGATTCGTGCAGATCAGGACCACAACGACGACGGCCACATCCAGGTAGGCGTGCAGCTTGTGGCCGGGCAGCGGGGGCGGGTCAGGGAGCACCGCGACCGCGCCGTTATCGTTTCGCGACATCCCGGCCAGTCTACGAGTGGATTCTTGGAACGGCCTTCGATTGTGGTTAATCCCGCTGTGCGGAATACCCGGCCGCCGGCGCCCGTCCGCTCGCCCAGCCCTCGTGATCGTCCCAGGCCTGCAGCGTGCGCGCGGTGTCGAAGCGGCGCGGCTCCCGGGTGATCGGATCGATGAACTCCAGTGCCGAGGCCAGCAGTTGCAGTGGCCGGGTGTAGTCGTCGACCGGTTTGTCGGTGAGTTCGGGATAGAAGTCGTCACCGAGGATCGGGACCCCGAGGCTGTTCATGTGCAGCCGGATCTGATGCGTCCGCCCGGTCCGCGGCCGGAGCCGGTAGCGCCCCAATCCGTCCCGCTGCTCGGTCAATTCGACGAGGGTCTCCGCATTCGGTTCGCCCGCGGTCTCGTAGGCGCGCAGTACCTGCCGCTCCTTGACGATCCGGCTGATGATCGTGCGCGGCAGCGCGAGCTCCGGATCGAAGCGCGCGACGGCCTCGTATTCCTTGTGCACCAGCCGCTTGTGGAACATGGTCTGATACGCCCCGCGCACCGCCGGATTCACGATGAACAGCACCAGCCCGGCGGTGACCCGGTCGAGCCGGTGCGCGGGCACCAGATCGGGCAGGTCCAGGTCGCGGCGCAGTTTCACCAGGGCGGTCTGCAGAATGTGCTGCCCGCGCGGGATGGTCGAGAGGAAGTGCGGCTTGTCCGCGACGAGGATGTCGTCGTCGCGGTAGACGATGCCGATGGGGAACGGAACCTCGGTCTCGTCCGGCAGATCGCGGTGGAACCACACCGCGCCGCCGGGCGCGTAGGGCGTGTCGAGGGTGATCGGGCCGTCCAGATCCACGATGCCGCCGGTGGACAGCAGTTCGTCGATGCGTTCGGGGCGCACCCGCGGCAATCGCTCCACGAGGTGGTCGCGAATGGTCGTCCAGTGGCCGTCCTCGGGTAGCCGCAACCGGGCCGGGTCCAGCCCGTGCCGCTTGGGTAGCGGTGGTTGCTGCCTGCGTCTCACTCGCCAAACCCTAGTCCCCGAGTTTGTCCGGACCAGGGGGTACGGTTGGCCAACGCCCGGAATGTCCGGGTCGAAACGAGTGATCGGGGGGTCTCGTGTACCCGAACGACCAACAGCCGCAAGGGTACCCGGGCCAGCCCGGTCAGCCGGACTACGGCCAGGTTCCACAACCCCCGCAACCGGACTACGGCCAGCCGCAGCCGGGATACGCCCAGCCCGCCTACGGCCAGCCGGGTCAGTGGGATTACAGCCAGGGTGGTCAGCCCGGCTACCCGCCCGGGTATCAGCCGATGCCGCCGGGCTATCCGATGGCGCCGGCGCCTCCGCAGGGCACCAATGGCCTGGCCATCGCCACGCTGATCCTCGGTCTGCTCGGCGCGTGTCTGCTCGCCGTCCCGTTCGGCATCATCGCGCTGACCCAGATCAAGCAGCGCAATCAGAGCGGCAAGGGGCTGGCCATCGTCGGCCTGGCCGCCTCCGGCGTGTGGGCCCTGATCGTCGTGATCCTGCTCGCCGTCGGCGCGGTGAACAGCCCGGATACCTCTGCGTCACAGGACAATACGACCCGTACCTCGGCCCTGCCGGATTCGCCCACCTCCATCTCGGTCGACGAGGTGAAGGTCGGTGACTGCCTGCAGACCGTCGAGGAGAACAACCACATTCGCAAGGTGACGGTGCTGCCCTGCGATTCCGCGCACGATGCCGAGGTGATCGCCCAGGTGCATCTGACCGGTTCCTGGCCGGGTTCGCTGGATGCCTCGTTCCAGCAGGCCAATGACGCCTGCCTGGACGAGATCGACAAACAGCTGAGCAAGAGCTCGATGTACGACCAGCTGGAGACCTTCATTCTCTACCCGGCGAACGAGACCCAGTGGAACAAGCTCAATGGCCGCGCGACGTGCATGGTCCACGACGCGAGCGGCAAGAAGCTGACCGGAAAGGTGCCGCGCTGACCGACGGTATGGTCGTTCAGCAAAAGTTAGCCTAACCTATCTTCTCGCCGGTGTTCGTGGGAGCGCCGGACCGAGGAAGGTGGGAGGCGGACTGATGACGGTCGAGTCACCGCCCGCGGTCGAGGCGCACGCCATCGATCCGGGCCCGGCGGCAGCCGACACGGGCGGGCCCGATGCGAAAGCGGAGGTGAAGGCGCGCCGGCGGCGAGAGGCCGCCGCGCGCAAGGAGATTCTCGCCCCGGTGCGCGGGCCGCTCACGGTGGCCGGGCTGATCGTGGCGGTGGCCGCGGTGTGCTCGGTGCTGCCGTTCCTGCTGATCGTCTCGGCCTGCCGTGAGCTGCTGCGGGATACGCCCGACACCGGCCGGGTGTGGCGGCTGCTGTTGATCGCGGTGCTGGTGCTGGTGGCCCGAGCGGTGCTGCAGGCGGTCGCGCTGACCTGGTCGCACGCCGTGGACGCCCGCTACCAGCTGACCCTGCGCCGGCTGCTGGCCGACAAGCTGACCCGGGTGCCGCTGGGCTGGTTCGGCGCCCGCACCTCCACCGAGGTGAAGAAGTACCTCCAGGACGATGTCGAGGCGCTGCACTATCTGGTGGCGCATGCGCGGCTGGACTTCATCGGTTCGGTGACGGTCCCGCTGGTCACCCTGGTCTACCTGGCGACCGTGGACTGGCGGCTGACGCTGATCCTGCTGCTGCCGCTGGTCGTCTACGCGCTGTGCATGCGCGCGATGCTGGACGAGCCCGGCCGCGAACGCCTGCTGGCCTACAACGCCGCCGAGCAGCGCACCCGTGCCGCGACCGTCGAATTCGTGGACGGCATCCAGGTGGTGCGGGCCTTCGGGCGAGCGGGCAGGGCGCACAGCGAGTTCCGGGCCGCCGTCGAGGAGCAGACCGAGCGGCTGCGGCGGCTGAAACTGCCGGTGATGACGGTGCAGTCGATCTCGGACACGGTGGTCTCGCCGGTGTTCGTCATGCTGCTGGTCGTGGTGGCCGGGCTCGCGGGCGTGGGCCTCGAGTGGATCGAGCCGCTGGATGTGCTGCCGTTCCTGCTGGTCGGGCTCGGGCTGGGCAGTTCGCTGCTGGGTCTGGGCTACGGCACCCAGGCGCTGCGCACGGCCGGTGACGCGGCGCTGCGGCTGCACGATCTGCTGCAGACCGCCGAATTGGCGTCCGGCACGGGCGATTCCGCACCGCGGCAGGCTCCCGCCGGGCTGATCCGTTTCGAGGGTGTGAGTTTCGGCTACCGCGCCGACCATCAGGTGCTGCGCGACCTCGACCTCGAGCTGGCGCCCGGCACCATGACCGCTCTGGTGGGCCCCAGCGGTTCCGGCAAGTCGACGCTGGCCAAGCTGCTGCCGCGCTTCTACGACGTGGGTGCGGGCCGGATCACCCTCGGTGGCCGCGATATTCGCGACTTCCCGAGCGAAGAGCTCTATCGCACGGTCGGATTCGTCTTCCAGGACGTCCGCCTGATCCGTGGCACCATCGCCGACAATCTGCGCCTGGCCCGCCCCGGCGCCGATGCCGCGGCCCTGGAGCGCGCGGCCCGCGCGGCCCGCATCCACGACCGCATCCTGGCGCTGCCGCGCGGCTACGACTCCGAGATCGGGGTGGACGCTGTGCTGTCCGGTGGTGAGGCGCAACGACTTTCGATCGCCCGCACCCTGCTGGCCGACACCCCGATCCTGGTGCTGGACGAGGCCACCGCCTTCGCCGACCCCGAATCCGAGGCAGCGGTGCAGGACGCGCTGGCCGAACTGGTGGCCGGTCGCACCGTGCTGGTCATCGCGCACCGGCTGCACACCATCACCGGCGTGGACCGAATCCTGGTGCTGGAGAACGGAACCCTGGTCGAACAGGGTGACCACGCCAGCCTGCACACCGCCGGCGGCCTCTACCAGCGGCTCTGGGAACTCAATGAGGCGGCCCTGGAGGCCGTTGCCGGCGCCGACCGCGCCGCCGGGAGTGTCGACCGGGCTTCGGGCGCACGGTCGGACGGAACCGACACGGTGGCAAGCGATCTCGGGGATGGCCGGGCCGGGACGAAGGCCGGCCTGTCCGCCGCTGCTGAGGAGGGCAATCGATGATCCGCAGGGTGCTCGGCCTGGTGCCGGGTGAATTCGCGCGGCTGACACCGCGACTGCTGCTGGCCATCGTGGCCCAGGCGCTGTCGCAGGCCGCCGCCTACGTGTTGCTGGTGCCGGTCCTGCAGGCGCTGTTCGACCGGGATCTGGGCCGGGCCTGGTGGTGGACGCTGTGGCTGGCGCTGGCCGTGGCCGGGGTCGTGGTGTTCGGTTACCTGCAGTCGGTGCTGGGCCTGCGCGTCGGCGTGGGCATGCAGCACGGTTTGCAGACCCGGCTCGGTGATCACCTGAATGCCCTGCCGCTGGGCTGGTTCGACGACCGGCACGCGGGGGAGCTGTCGCGGGTGATGGTCGAGAACGTCCGCGAGGTGCAGGGCCTGATCGCCTACCTGCTGGCGAAAATGCTGACCGGCGTGCTGGTTCCGCTCGGTGTGGCGGTGGGCATGCTGGTCGTCGACTGGCGTATTTCGCTGGCCATGCTGGTGACGGCCCCGGTGCTGTTCGTGGTGAATGTGTGGGCCAACCGCTCCTATGTCGCCGCCGATGAGCGCATGCACGAGGCCGCCGCCGAGGCGAACGTCCGGGTGCTGGAATTCGCGCAGGCGCAACCGGTGCTGCGTTCGCTGGGCGCGGTCGGCGCGGGTAATCGCGCGCTGGACGCGGCATTGGCCCGCCAGCGCCGGGCCGCCAATGGCCTGCTGATCGCCGCGGTGCCCGGCCTGATCGTCTTCTCGCTGGTGGTGCAGGCCGTCTTCCTGGTACTGGTCTACCTGGTGGTGGGCCGGGCCACCGACGGCGCGCTCTCCGCCGCCGCGGCGATCGCCCTGATCGCGGTGAGCTCCCGTTTCATCGAGCCGCTGACCCAGGCCGCGCAGCTGGGTGGCGCGCTGCGCTCCGCCGCCGCGGCGGCCGATCGGGTGAGCGCGCTGCTGGCGGAACCGGCACTGCCGCAGCCGGATTCACCGGTGCCGCCGGGCGCCCCGCAGGTGGAGTTCGACCGGGTCAGCTTCGGCTACGGCCCGGACGAGACAGTGCTGCAGGACATCTCGTTCACCGCGGTGCCCGGCACCACGACCGCCATCGTGGGTCCCAGCGGCGCGGGCAAATCCACGCTGCTGCGCCTGGCCGCCCGCTTCCACGACACCGATTCCGGTCGTGTCCTGGTCGGCGGCCACGATGTGCGCGAGCAGCCCGCGGCGACCCTGCTGAGCCGGCTGGCGCTGGTCTTCCAGAACGTCTACCTCTTCGATCGCTCTGTGCTGGAGAACATCCGGGCGGGCCGTCCGGACGCGACCGAGGCCGAGGTCCTCGCGGCCGCCCGGGTCGCACGGGTGGACGAGATCGCCGACCGGCTGCCCGACGGCTGGCAGACCGCGGTCGGTGAGGGTGGCTCCGCGCTGTCCGGTGGTGAGCGCCAGCGTGTTTCGATTGCCCGCGCCCTGGTCAAAGCTGCTCCGATCGTGCTGCTGGACGAGGCCACGAGCGCCCTCGACCCGCACAACGAGGCGGCGGTGGTGCGCGGTGTGCACGAACTCACCCGTGACAGAACCGTTCTCGTGGTGGCGCATCGTCTCGCGACCATCGCGCACGCCGATCAGATCCTGTTCATGGACGGTGGTCGCATCGTCGAGCGCGGTACGCACGCCGAGCTGCTCGCGCTCGGCGGCCGCTACGCCGCCTTCTGGACCGAGCGCACCCGTGCCTCCGGCTGGCGTCTGGCGCCGGTACCCGCGTAGCCGGACGGCCCCGGATTCCGCGCGAGTCCGGGGCCGTTCGGGGTGGTCACTCTCGAATTGCCAGAGTCATGTCGACGGGTCAGAGGCTGCAGGGCAGCATCGCGACGCTCGCGACGGTGCACTCGCCCTCGCGGGACAGCTTCCAGTCGCCGTCGACGAGCTTCCAGGTCAGCGGGAAGGTGAACGGATCGAAACCGTCGACGGCCGTCTGCAGGGTGGCCGAGAGGGTGTCGCCGTTCTCGGTGACCGGGCCCAGGATGGTCCAGCGGAAGCTCGGCGGGGCGGCGTTCATGGCGGTGCCGATCTGGTCCAGCAGCGGCAGTCCGGCCTCGCCGGCCTCGAGCTCGGCGGCCCGGGTGGCGGCCGGGGCGCCGGTGTTGAGGGCGGTCTGCAGCTTGGCCTTCAGGTCGCCGGTGCTCGGGGCGGCGGTGCGCACGGGGGCGAAAGCCGGTGCGGCCGTGGCGGTGACGGCGCTGACGCCGGTTCCGGCGAGCAGGGCGGCGGTGGCGAGGGCGGCACCGAGGAGGCGCGAGGTACGGGGCATGGTTTCCAGTCCAATCGTTTTCGTCACGAGCGCTTCGCAAGCGCTGCCAAGCAATATAAGGTAAGGCTATGCAAACCTAAAGTGGTTGGCGGGTTGTGCGAGGCAGACAACAGTGAGCAACTGGGACGGAGAAGCGGTGGAGACACTTCTGGCGGTCGGTGCGGGGCCGAAAGCCCTAGCGGTAGCGGCCAAGTCGCATGTGCTGCGGGAACTCGGCCTGCCCGCACCGCGGGTGACCGTGGTCGAGGCGCAGACGGTCGGTGGCAACTGGCTACCCACCGGCGGCTGGACCGACGGCCGGCACCGCCTGGGCACCAGCCCCGAGAAGGATGTCGGCTTCCCGTACCACTCGACCTGGGCGCGCGGCCACAACCGCGAGATCGACGCCGCCATGCGGGCTTTCAGCTGGACCGCCTTCCTGGTCGAGCACGGCACCTACGCCGAGTGGATCGACCGCGGCCGGCCCAGCCCGCAGCATCACGTGTGGGCCAAATACCTGCAGTGGGTGGCCCGGCGCATCGACCTGGATCTGGTCCAGGGCACGGTGACCGGCATCGCCGCCGCGGCCGACGGCTGGCTGGTGTCGGTCGCCGACACTGCCGGCCGCACCGACGACACCGCCGGCCACCTGGACGAGATCGATTGCGACGCGGTGATGATCACCGGACCCGGCCGCAGCGACCGGGCCTTGGCCGAGCACCCGAAGGTACTCAGCATCTCCGAATTCTGGGAGCTGGCGGGCCGCCGCGAACTGCCCCCGTCCTCGCGGGTGGCGGTGATCGGCGGCGGCGAGACCGCGGGTTCGGCGCTGGACGAACTGGTTCGTCACGAGATGCTCACCGTCTCGGTGATCTCGCCCAAAGCGACGCTGTACACGCGCGGTGAAAGCTATTTCGAGAACTCGCTGTACAGCGATCCGACCAAGTGGGCGGGCCTGGGCATGGCCGAGCGCCGCGATGTCATCCGGCGCACCGATCGCGGGGTGTTCTCGGTGCGGGTGCAGGAAAGCCTGCTGGGGGACAACCGGGTTCACCATCTGCAGGGCCGGGTGGTGAACCTCGCCGACCAGGACGACCGGGTCGCCCTCACTTTGCGCAACGACCTGCGCGCCGATCAGGTGCACACCTTCGATCTGGTGGTGGACGCCACCGGCGGTCAACCGCTGTGGTTCCTGGATCTGTTCGATTCGGCCGCAACCGATCTGCTCGAACTGGCGGTGGGCGGCCCGTTGGAGACCGCGCGCATCGAGGCGGCCATCGGCTTCGACCTGGCGGTGTCCGGGCTGGACGCCAAGCTGTACCTGCCGAACATGGCCGCCATGGCGCAGGGTCCGGGATTCCCGAATCTCAGCTGCCTGGGCGAGCTTTCGGACCGGATCCTGCAACCGGCGGTGAATCCCGCGCCGCGCTACCGGATCTCGGGCAGGTCGGCGGCGCTGCGCGGCAGCGCGTAGAGCGAGATGCGCCGATCCGGCCGGATGTCGAAGTCGCCCAGGTGCTGCCACCCGATCTTCTCCAACGCCTTCCGCATGGGGGTGTTGCGATGATCGGGTTCGCACAGCAGCCGGCGGCATTCGGGTTCGGCCGCCAGGATCGCCTGCCCCAGCAGGCGCATCCAGCCCGACATGACGCCGCGGCCCAGCAGCGTCGTGTCCGCGGTGGCGATGTGGAAGCCCATGTCGCGGGCATCGGCGTCGTAGAGGCGCGCGATCTCGTCCTTGGCTGGGCGGTACAACTCCACATAGGCCACCTCGCGGTTGCCCAGGTCGGGGCGGTCCAGGGCGGCGAAGTCGTATTCGAGAATGCACGGGCGGGAGAAGGTTCCGGCGAGCTGGGCCGCGCAGTCGGCGCGGCGGCGATCGGCGTCCCAGGCCTGTTCCCAGGTCTCGAGCAGGTGCGGCCGGTGCATCCATTCGGTGATGGTCTCCGGATCGCGGGAGTCGAGGTCCACCGGCCGCAGCGTGAACGGTGCGGCGAACTCGGGCAGCACCGGTGCGGGCGCGCGGCGGATGTGGTCGGGAAGGTCCGTGAGTTCGCGCGCGAGGACGTAGGTCGTCCGGTTCATCGCTGTGGCGCTCCGTTCGTCGGTTAGCTTGATCACCCTGCTTGGTAAGGCTAGCCTATACTAAGTAGGTGGTGTTACGGTTGCCCGGACATTGCAAGGGGGACAAGCGGAACCGACGCCGAATGCGGTCGGGCAGTTGCGTAGGAGAGATGCGGGAAATGCCACGGGAACTCGGCTGGATCAGGCAATTTCAGGCCCCGAGTGCGGAATCCGCGCCACCGCTGCTGATCTTCCCGCACGCCGGTGCGGGCGCCTCCGCCTATCGGGTTTTCGCCAAGACACTGGCTGCCGAATTCGATGTCGTGGTGTTCCAGTACCCGGGCCGTCAGGACCGGGCCCGCGAGGCGGCCCTGGAAACGCTGCCCGACATCGCGGCCGGGGCCTTCGCCGAATTCCGGGAATCGGCGCGTGAAAGCGGTGTTCCCTTCACGATTTTCGGGCACAGCATGGGCGCGGTGATCGCGTTCGAATTCGCCCGCCTGGCCGAGGCTGTGGGGCTGAGCGTGCGACTGCTGGTCGCCTCCTCGGCCGCCGCACCCGCCCGGGTCGCCGCGCTGCCGGGACATCCCACCGAGGACGAGGCCCTGCTCGACCACATGTCGGCGCTCAACGGCACCGGTGCGGAGGTGCTGGGCAGTCGCGAGGTGCTGCGCATGGCGCTGCCGGTCATGAAGGCCGACTATCGGGCCTTCGACGCGTATTCGTGCGCGCAGGATATTGCCGTGGACGCGCCCATTCTGGTGCTGGGCGGCGACGAGGACGAATTCGTCGCGCCGCGTGACCTGTACGCATGGGAAAGCCACAGCCGCGGCGGAATTCGGGTGACCCTGTTCGCGGGTGGGCATTTCTATCTCAACGACCATGTCGACGGCATCGCCGAACTGCTGGCAGCCGAGAAGAGCGTCGTCGCGTGAGCGCGCTGGATTCCGGCGATCCCATTGTGATCGTCGGCATGGGTATCGAGGCGCCCGGTGGCATCGACACCCTGCCGGAATTCTGGGCGGCCCTGGCGTCCGGGCGGGAATTGCTCGGCCCCTTTCCTCGTGATCGGGAATGGCCGCTGGCGGAATTGCTGACCCTGGACCGGCACGAGGGCTGGGGCGCGGTGCCGGACGCCGGCGGGTTCCTCACCGGCGCCACCGACTTCGATGCGCTGTTCTTCGGCATCACGCCGCGCGAGGCCGTGGCCATGGATCCGCAGCAGCGGGTCGGCCTGCGGGTGGCCTGGCGGGCGCTCGAGCAGGCCGGGATCAATCCCGGTGCGGTGGACGGTGATTCGGCCGGATGCTGGATGGGCGCCTCGGTCATGGAGTACGGGCCGCGGGCGGCCTCGGTCAACGAGTACAGCGGGTACCGGGCCACCGGCACCGCGCTGGGCGCGGTGGCCGGGCGGATCTCGCACGGGCTGGGCCTGATCGGGCCGTCGGTCACCGTCGACACCGCGTGCGCGTCCGCGCTCACCGCCGTGCATCAGGCGGCCGCCGCCATTCGGGCGGGGGAGTGCGAGTGGGCGCTGGCGGGCGGGGTGTGCGTCATGGGTTCGCCGGGCGCGTTCTACGAGTTCTCCAAGAACAATGCGCTGGCCGCCGACGGACACTGCCGGTCCTACTCCGCCGACGCCACCGGCACGCTGTGGGGTGAGGGAGCGGGAGTCGTTGTACTGGAACGGGAGTCGCGGGCGCGTGCGCTCGGGCATCGGGTGTACGGGCGGCTGCTGGGTTCGCGCGTGAACCACAATGGCAAGGGCGCGCCGATCGCGGTGCCGAGCACCGCGGCGCAGGAGCGGCTCATCCGCGACACCCTGGCCGTGTCCGGGATCTCCGCCGGACAGGTCGGGCTCATCGAGGGTCACGGCACCGGCACTCCGGTGGGCGATCCGCTCGAATTGGCGGCGCTCGCAGCCACTTACGGCCTCCCGTCCGCTGCGGGGCCGCGGCTGGGCTCGGTGAAGTCCAATGCCGGTCACGCGCAGGCCGCCTCCGGGGTGTTGGGCCTGATCAAGGTGCTGCTGGCGGGAGTGCACGGCCAGATCCCGCCCACCCTGCACGCCGACCGGCCGACCGCCGAAATCGATTGGGCCGAGACCACTCTGCGGCTCGCCACCGAACTCGAACCCTGGCCGTCCGTGGACGGCATGCGATACGCGGCCGTGTCCTCGTTCGGTGTCGCGGGCACCAATGCCCATGCCCTCGTGAGCCTGCCCGAGCTGGAGGAAAGCGATGTGTAGCCACCGGCTGCCCGATGGCAGCATCCCCGTCCTGCTCTCGTCCGACACCGCCGACGGCGTGCGCGCCGAGGCCGCCGGCATCCTGGCCTACCTGGAGCAGCGGCCCGCCGTCGCCCCGGATCGGGTGGCGGACATGCTGTTCCGCACCCGCCCGGCCCGCCGCTACCGGGCGCTGGCCATGGTCACCGGGCGTGCGGACCTGCTCGATGCCCTGCGCGCCGTCGCCGACGGGGCCTCGCATCCCGCGGTGGTGCTGGGTGACGGTCCCGCCACCGCGCGCCGGATCGGCTTCGTGTTCCCCGGTCAGGGCAGCCAGCGTCCCGGCATGGGCGCGCTGTACTACGACCTGTCGCCGCACTACCGGGCCGCCGTCGACGAGTGCGCGGCCGTGCACGCCGAGCGCTTCGGCCACGATCAGCCGCTGCACTATCTGCTCGGCACCGCGGGCGCGTACCAGGACACCGTGTGGGAGGTGCAGCCCGCCTTGATGTTCCACATGGCCGGTCTGGCCGCCATGTGGCAGGCCGCCGGCGTACGCCCGGCCGCCACCATCGGCCACAGCCAGGGCGAGCTGGCCGCGGGCGCGGTCTCGCGGGTCATGTCGGTGCGCGACGCCGTGCTGGTGGTGACCCACCGCGCGCGCCTGGTGGAGCGCCTCTCGCCGCGCGGCTACGCCATGGCCGTGCTGGCCATGAACCGCGAGGACTGCGAGGCGCTGCTGGCCCGCCACTCGGGCTGGGCCGAGCTGTCGGTGGTGAACGCCCCGCACATCATGGCCATTTCCGGCGACCGCGACACCATCGCCGACATGGTCGCCACCGCCACCGAACGCGGCCATTTCGCCCGCGAGATCGGCGTCGCCTACCCCGCGCACACCTCGATCGTGGCGGAGCTGCGCACCGAATTCGAAGGCTTCCTCGGCGGCGAGCTGAGCGACCCGGCCTTCAGGGACACCGACATCCCCTGCTACGGCGCGACTCTCGGCGCCCCCATCACCGCAGACCTGATCCAGGAACAGTACTGGTACTGGAACCTGCGCAACCGGGTCCGCTTCGACCGCGCCGTGGTCGCCGCCGCCACCGACGGCATCGACACCCTCATCGAGGTCGTCGAGCACCCCGTCCTGCAACTGGCCCTCCAGGAGAACCTCTCCCTGGTCCCGCGCGACCCGTCCCGCGGCCCCCGCGACTTCAAGGTGCTCGGCACCTCCCTGCGCACCGCCACCTCCCTGCGCGAATTCACCCGCAACCTGGCCGTCATCGCCGTCCACGACCTCGCCTACGACTGGACCGCCCTGCGCACCGACGCGCCCCCGGCCCTCCCACTGCGCGACTTCCCCCACACGGTCATGAACCCCAAGCGCCTGTGGGCCAACCCGGGTTACGCACCCGAGACGGTGGACCCGCCGACCCCGGCCGTCCCCAAACCTCAACGCCTGGTGGAGAAGTGGACCCCGTGGGAGCGCCGCTCCCTGACCCCGCCCCGACGCCTGGCCTTCGTCGATCCGACCGGCCGTTGCGCGGAACAGGTGGCTGCCCTGCTCGCCGCGGCAGACCGCTACGGCGCCACGGCCATTGCCCTCGAGCCGGCCGCGCTCGCCGCGACTTCCGGTAGCGCCGAGCGGGAATCCCTGGGCCGCACAGCGGTCGGCCGCTTCGATATCGGCACGGTGCTGGATCTGGCCGAAATGGCGGCGGTCGCCGCGGAGAACGCCGGTCCGGGCGCGCTCGGCGAGTCGCTGGCCGCCGAAGCCGCCTCGACGCTGTCCGGCCCGGGTCGCGGCACCGGAAAGGAATCACCGCAGCAGGCGGACTTCGACAGCGTGGTGATTCTGTGGCCCGCGCTGCCCGAGTCGACCGCTGTGGAGGCGGTAATGGAGCTGACGGAGTTCTTCGCCGCGCGCACCTGGCTGTCCGCGGTGTCGGATGTGCGTGCGGGCGGTGAGGTCTGGCTGGTGACGGTCGGGGGTGAAGTTGTGGTGCCGGAGGATATGGTGCCGCAGCTGTTCCACGGGGCCGTGGCGTCCGGGTTCCGATGTGTCGGAGTGGAGAAGCCCGGGGTGCTGTTCCGGCATCTGGATCTCGCGGCCGATGCCGGGGCCGGGGAGGCGAATCGGGTTGTCGCGGCGCTGCATACGACGGGTGAGCCGGAGGTGGCGCTGCGTGGCGGAAAGGTGTTCGTCAAGCGGCTGGTCGCGGACGAGTCTGTGCCGGGGGAGGCCGCTGAGCTCGATCATGTGCTGATCGTGGGTGGCACCGGCAAGCTCGGGCTGTTGTTCGCCGAGCATTTCGCGCGGCAGGGCGCCGGGCGGATCACGCTGGTGAGCCGGTCCGGCGAATCCGGTTCGGCCGCCGCGGAAGTGGCGCGACTGCGTGCGCTCGGTGCCACCGAGATCGTGGTCGCGGCCTGTGATGTCAGCGATGCGGACGCGGTCGCGCGCCTCGCGGCAGAGCTGGGGGAGCGGCCGGCGAGCCTGCTCGTCCATGCGGCGGTCAACTATGTGGACGCCGGGATCGCGGAGATCACCGCCGAGATGGTCGCCACCGCCGCGGAGTCGAAGGTGCTGGGCCTGGAGGCGGTGCTCGACGCGGTGCCGTTGCGTCCGAACGGCCGGGTGCTGCTGTGCTCGTCCATGGCCGCGACACTCGGTGGGCGCGGACAGATTCTGTATGCCGTCACCAACCGGATGCTGGATATTCTCGCCCGCCGCCTGCGCGAGCGCGGGATCGATTGCGCCGCACTGGAGTGGGGCCTGTGGAGTGTCGCGGGTCCGCTCGATGCGGCGGGTATGGCGCGGGTCGAGAGCGCCGGGGTGTACCCCATGAATCCGGCCGACGCCATCGCCGCGGGGTTCACCGGGCAGTCGACCGACGCGGTGGTGATCTCCGCCGACTGGCCGTTCCTGCGTGACGTCATGGGAGCCTTCGGCCAGGCTGCTGTGCTGTCGGAGGTGCAGGAGCCGCAGACGATTGCGCCGTCGCGTATCGCGGATACGGCAGCTGCCATGGTGGGTGCGAATCAGCCTGTCGCAGAGACGAATCCGCCAGTACCTGCCGCTGATCACCAGCCGGTGGCGTCGGCGCCGGACCGCCCGCTGGCGGACCAGGTGCTCGCCGAACTCGAACGGGTGATGGGCGTCGATGCCGGCGACACCATCGACCGCTCCACGCCGCTGGTCGCACTGGGCCTGGATTCGTTGCAGGCCTTGGACTTCCGCAAGCGGGTCCAGGCGTCGCTGGACCGGGAGCTGCCGGTCGCGGCGATCCTGGGCGGCGCGTCGCTGGACGATGTCGTGCTGCTGATGGCAGAGAACACCAACTAGGGCTAGGGGCCAGATTTCATGTCAGACACCGATGCCACCGTGACCGTGGCCGGAACCTCCGTCGCGGACCGCCGCCGGGAACTGCTGCGGCGCAGGCTCGCCGAGCAGGGCCTCGCCGCCACCACCACCGCGCCGGTGCGCCGCACCCGGGCCGGGGAGCGGCGTCCGCTGTCGGCCGGGCAGCGCCGCATGTGGTTCCTGCAGACGCGCGACCCCGAGGACACCACACTGAATATCTGTGTGGCGTACCGGCTCACCGGCGCGCTCGACGAGCAGCGCCTGCGGACCGCGGTGGCGGCGGTGCTCGCCCGGCACGACGTGCTGCGCACCACCTTCGGTACGGACGCGGACGGCGAGCCGTTCCAGGTGTTCACCGACGACATCACGCTGCCGTGGCAATCGCACGATCTGACCGACCTGGCCGAGTCCGCCCGCCCGGTGCGGGTGGAGGTGCTGGCCCGCCGGGAATTCGGCCGCCCCTTCGACCTGGCCACCGAGCTGCCCTTGCGAATCACGCTGGTGCACACCGGAACCGCGGAGTGGGTGCTGCTGCTGGCCGCGCACCACAGCTGCTGGGACGACGACGCCTGGGGCGTGTTCTTCACCGACCTCAATGCCGCCTACAACGGAGCCCGGACCGCCGCCCCGGCCGCGCAGTTCGTCGATCTCGAGGTCCTGGACGCCCCGGCCGAGGACGAGGCGGACATCGCCTACTGGCGGAACACCCTGCGCCCCTTGCCGGAACCCCTCGAACTGCCCGGCTCGGCCGTGGTCGCGCCGTCGAAGCGGGCCGACCGCTGCACCGTCGCGCTGCCGGCCGACCTCCTGAACCGGGTGGACGTCTTCGCCCGCGAGCAGGCGGCCAGCCCGTTCATGGTGCTGCTCGCCGGCTACGCCGCGCTGATCCAGCGCTACACCGCCGCCGGCGATTTCCTGGTCTCCATCCCGGTCACCAATCGCCGGTCGGCGGCCGCCGAACAGCTCATCGGCTACTTCGGCAACACCCTGCTGCTGCGCGAAACCTTCGACCCCGCCGAGACTTTCACCGGCCTGGTCGCGGCCACCAAACGCACCTGCCTGGACGCCTTCGCCCATCAGGCCGTCGGCATCGACCGCGTGGTGCGCGAGGTGAACCCGGAGCGCGTCGCCGGACGGGACGGCATGGATCAGCTGGTGCGCCTGGGCTTCAGCGTCCGCAAGAGCGCCGACGGCTTCGCGCTGGACGGCGTCACCTCGACCCAGCTGGACGAACTGGGCGCCCCCACCGCGCAGGTCCCGCTGGCCGTCGCGGTCGTGACCGAGAGCGCGCACGGCGCGGCGCTCGAGGCCGAATACCAGGTGGACGTGCTGCCCCGGCCACTGGTGCAGCGCATGCTCGAACACTATGTGCGGCTGCTGGATCGGGCGCTGAGCACCCCGGGCGGCCGGCTCGCCGACCTCGACATGCTGGGCGGCGACGATCGGCTCGCCATCCTGGAACAGTCGCGCGGCGCGGACGTGCCGGTCGGTCCGGCCACCCTGGTCGACCTGTTCGAGGCCAGTATCGCCGCCGGACCCGGCACCCTGGCCCTGGTCTCCGACGACCTCGAACTCACCTACGCCGACCTGAACCGCCGCGCGAACCGCCTGGCGCACTGGCTGATTCGCGAGGGCATCGGCAGCGAGGACATCGTCGCCCTGCGCCTGAGCAACTCGGTCGAGTTCATCGTGGCCGTCTACGGCGTGCTCAAGGCGGGCGCGGCCTACCTGCCCATCGACCCGGCCTACCCGGACGACCGCATCGACTACCTGATCACCGACGCGGGCCCGCGCCTGGTGCTGGGCCGCGTCGAACTCGACGCCGCCGAGGACGCCGCCGCCGGGCTGCCGGACACCGATCCCACCGACACCGACCGCGTCCGCCCGCTGGTTCCGGCGAATCTGGCCTACGTCATCTACACCTCGGGTTCGACCGGCAGGCCCAAGGGCGTTCCGGTCTCGCACGCCGCCATCGCCGAGCACGTGGTGAGCTTCACCGCCGAATGGGGCATGACCGCCGACGACCGGCTGCTGCAATCGTCCTCGGTGAGCTTCGACGCCTCCCTGCTGGACATCTTCGTCACCCTGGCGCTGGGCGCGCGGCTGATCGTGCCGAAACCCGATGCCTTCCGCGACATCCGCTATGTCGCAGACCTGATCACCCGCCGCGGCGTGACCGTGCTGCACATGGTGCCGTCCATGCTCGGCACCTTCCTGCTGCTGCCCGAGGTGAGCGAATGGCGTGCGCTGCGCCATGTTCCAGTGGGCGGCGAGGCGCTACCGGGCGAGGTGGCCGACCGGTTCGCCGCCGTCTTCGACGCCGAACTGCGCAATCACTACGGGCCGACCGAGGCCGTGGTGTGCGCGACCCATCAGCCGGTGGCGGGCCCGCAGGGCACCGGGATCGTGCCCATCGGCGTACCCAATCAGAACGTGCACGCCTATGTGCTCGACGACGCCCTGCAGCTGGTGCCCGCCGGGGTGGTCGGCGAGATCTACCTGGGTGGTGCGCAATTGGCGCGCGGCTACCTGGGCCGGCCCGCACTCACCGCGAGCCGCTTCGTCGCCGATCCGTTCACCGCCGGCGCGCGGCTCTACCGCACCGGAGATCTGGCCCGCCGCAACGAGTTCGGGGAACTGGACTTCGTCGGCCGCGCCGACGAGCAGGTCAAGGTGCGCGGCTTCCGGATCGAGCTCGGCGAGGTGGAGTCGGCCCTGACCGCGCATCCGAGCGTCGGGCACTGCGTGGTGATCGTGACCGAGGATCCGGCCGTGGGCGCACAGCTCGCCGCCTACCTGGTGCCCGCGGCCGGTGCGACGGTCGAAGTGGACCAGGTGCGCGCCCACGCCGCCGCCGCGCTGCCGGAGTACATGGTGCCCAGCGCTTTCGCCGTCATCGACGAGATCCCGCTGACCGTCAACGGCAAGCTGGACAAGCGGGCGCTGCCCGCGCCGGCGCCCGCGGTGGAGCGGGTGCACCGCGCGCCCGCCACCGCCACCGAGCGCCGCCTGTGCGCCATCTACACCCAGCTGTTCGGGATTCCGACGGTGGGCGCGGATGATTCGTTCTTCGAACTGGGTGGGCATTCGCTGCTGGCCGCGCGCCTGGTCGCGCAGATCCGCGCCGAATTCGGTGTGGAGCTGGATGTGCGGATCGTGTTCGACACCCCGACCCCGGCCGGGCTGGCCGCCGGTCTGGTCACGCGGTTCCGCGACGAGTTCGGCATCGACCTGGATGCCATGGACGACGACGTGGACACGGCCGAGACCGCCGTGACCACACCGGCTTCCGGGCGTCCGGCCGTCACCGCGCGCCCGCGTCCGGACCGGCTCCCGCTGTCCTACTCGCAGCTGGCCATGTGGTTCCAGTACCGCATGGAGGGCCCGAGCGCGGTCGGCAATCTGCCCTTCGCCGTCCGCTTCGACGGCGGCATCGATATCGCCGCGCTGCGGGCCGCCCTCGCCGATGTGGTAGCGCGGCACGAGGCGCTGCGCACCGGTTTCGAGGAGCAGGACGGCGTTCCGTACCAGGTGGTGCGAGCCGCCGGGGCGGTCGATCTCGAGGTCACCGGCATCGATGCCGACCGGTTGACGGACGAGCTCGCCGAGATCGGCCGCTACCCCTTCACGGTCGAAGCGGAGCCGCTGCTGCGGGCGCGCCTGCTGGTCCTCGACCCGGGCACACACGTGCTGTCGCTGCTGGTCCACCACATCGTGGCCGACCACGCGTCGCTGGGCATCCTGCTCGAGGACCTGATCGCCGCCTACCGTGCGCGGGTCGAGGGCGGGCGGGCGCCCCAGTGGACCCCGCTTGCCGTGCAGTACCCGGATTACGTGCTGTGGCAGCACGATGCGTTCGCCTCCGGTGCGGATGGCCAGCCCGGCGACTACGGCCGGGCGCAGCTGGACTTCTGGCGCGCCGCCCTCGCCGGTGTGCCGGACCAGATCGATGTCGCCCCTGATCGGCCGCGGCCCGCGGTCCTCGGCAAGCGCGGCGAGGTCGCCACCTTCGCGGCGCCGGCCGCCCTGCGCTCCGGGCTGGCCGCACTCGCCGAAGCCTGCGGCGCAACGGAATTCATGGTGTACGAGGCCGCCGTCGCGACCCTGCTGCACAAGCTGGGCGGCGGCACGGACATCACCCTCGGCACCCCGGTGGCCTGCCGCGTCGACGATGCGACCGCACCGCTCGTCGGTCTGTTCGCCAATATGGCGGTGCTGCGCAACGATCTGTCGGGCACCCCGACCCTGCGCGACACCGTGCTGCGCGGCCGCGACGTGGTCCTGGATGCCCAGGCGCACCAGGAACTTCCGATCGAACGCCTGGTGGAGGCGCTCAACCCGCCGCGCTCGCGCTCCCGGAACCCGCTGTTCCAGAGCATGCTGCACTTCCGCGGCGCGGACTGGGCGCCCGCCACCCTGGCCGTGGCGGGCACGACCACCGCCACCGTGCTGCCGGTCGACTTCGACGTCTCCTTCCTGGACCTCAATGTCTCCGTGAACGTCACCGGTGACGGCGGCCTGGCCGTGCGCGTGGTCGCCAATGCCGACCTGTACGACCCGGAGACCGTGCAGCACATCGCGACCGCGCTGGCCACCACCCTGGAGGCGTACGCCACCGCGCCCGACCGCACCGTGGCCGAGCTCGAGGTGCTGCCCGTCGACCGGCTGGCGCGGCTGCTCGCCGCGCCCGCCCCCGCCGCGGCGACCCGCGCCGCCGCCACCGGCGACCACGCCCGGACCGAACGCGCGCTCATCGAACTGCTCGAAGAGCTGCTGGATATCAGCGAGGTCGAGGCCGACGACAATTTCTTCGCCCTCGGCGGCGACAGCGTCATCTCCATCCAGTGGTCGGCCCGCGCCGCCGCGCTGGGCCTGCCGCTCAGCCCGCAGCTGGTGTTCGAGCACCTCACCATCGCCGAACTCGCCGCCGCCGTAGACGCCGCCGAACCCGGTGCCGCACAAGCGGAGTCGATCCCGCAGGAGGAATCCGCCCCCATGAGCGCCTCCGGCCTCGACGCCGACGCCCTCGCCGCCCTCACCTCGTCCTGGCAGGGCCGATGACCACCACCGAAAACCGTACCGCGCCACCGCAGATCGAGGACGTGCTGGCGCTGAGCCCGCTGCAGGAGGGGCTGTTCTCGCTGTCGCGCCTCAGCGCCGACGGCCTCGACCTGTACACCATGCAGTTCGTGGTCGATATCGACGGACCGCTGGACACCGAGCTGCTGCGGCGCAGCGCGCAGGCCATGCTGGACCGGCATCCCAATCTGCGCGCCGCCTTCTGGGACGAGAACGTGCCGCGGCCGGTGCAGATCGTGCCCGCACAGGCCGAACTCCCCTGGACCGAAAAGCAAGCGCGGCCGGCGGAATTCGACGCCATCGCCGCGGCCGAACGACACGCGCCGTTCGACCTGAGCCGCGGTCCGGCCCTGCGTATCCTGCTGCTCACTGTGCCCGACACCGGCACCCGGCGCATGATCCTCACCGCCCACCACATCCTGATGGACGGCTGGGCGGTGGCGGTGTTCTTCACCGAACTGCTCGCCGTCTACCGGTCCGGCGGAACCGTTGCGGCACTGCCGAAACCGCGTCCCTACCGCGACTACATCGCGTGGCTGGGCGCACAGGACACCGCCGCGGTCACCCAGCGCTGGGTCGACTACCTCGCGGGGGTGAGCGGTCCGCTCATGCTGGCGGACGGCGCGCCGGTCGGCCCGGACGCCGTGCCGGAGAAGACCCGCCTGCTGCTGTCCGCCGCCGACACCGACCGGGTCCGTACCTGGGCCGGTGCGCACGGGCTGACCCTCAACACCGCCGTGCAATTCGCCTGGACGGTGCTGCTCGGGCGGCTCACCGATCGCCGCGACATCGTGTACGGCACCACCATCTCCGGTCGGCCCGACCAGCTTCCGGGCGTGGAGGGCATGGTCGGGTTGTTCATCAACACCGTGCCCGTCGCCCACCAGCTGGACTCCGGCACCTCCATCGCCGACCAGTGCGCCCGCCTGCAGCGCGAGTGCGCCGCCATGCGCGACATCGGCTTCCTGAGCCTGTCGGCCGTGCAGCGCGCCGCGGGGCACGGCACCCTATTCGACACGCTGTTCGTCTTCGAGAACGCCCCCATCGACGACGCCATCCGCACCGTCACCGCCCCCGACGGCGCCTGCTTCCGTCCGATCGAGATGGAGAGCCTCGCGCACTACCCGCTCACGGTCGTCGCGCACATGAGCGGCGACGAGCTGCTGGTCCAGCTCGAGGTGATGCCCGCCGCGCTGCCCTACGTCCCGGCCGCGGAGCTGGGCGAGCGGCTGCTCGCGCTGCTGCGGCAGCTACCGGAAACCGGTGCGGCCACGCCCGATTCGCTCAGCGTGCTCACCGCGTCGGAGCAGGAGATGTCCGCCGCGCCGATCAGTCCCGTCTCGCCCGCCGCGACGATGGAAGGGTCCACGACCGCGGTCACCGCCGCCGGCTCGGTCTGGGAGTTGTTCGAGCGGCAGGTGGCCGCCACGCCGGAAGCCGTTGCACTCCAGGACAGCTCCGGCTCCCGCTACACCTACCGCGCCCTGCACGACGCGGCCGTCCGGCTCGGCGCCGAGTTCGCCGCGCAGGGTATCGGCCCGGAAACGGTGGTAGCGCTGGTGCTCCCACGCACCGTGCGATCGATTGTGGCGGTGCTCGCGGCCTTCGCGGCGGGCGGCGCCTATGTGCCGGTGGATATCACGCTGCCCGCCGCACGCATCGAGTCGATCCTCCGGCAGGCGCGGCCGACGCTGGTGGTCACCGACGACAACACCCGCGATCTGCTCGAAACCGCCGATTCCCCGTGGTCCGGTGCAGGTGTCGCAGCCGTCGGCGAGCATCGGGTGCCGGTGCTGCTCCTCGGCGATCCCCTTGCCGCCGGACAACCCTCGGCCGCCCCGGTCGAACTCCCGCGCGTCGTCCGTCACCCGGACCAGCTCGCGTACCTCATCTTCACCTCCGGCTCGACGGGTGAACCCAAGGGCGTCGCCGGGACCAATGCCGCCCTCATGGCCTACTTCGCCGACCATCGCGACCGGGTCTACCGGCCCGCCATGGCCCGCCTGGGCCGGCCACTGCGCATCGCGCACGCTTGGTCGCTGAGCTTCGACGCCTCCTGGCAGCCCATGGTGGGCCTGCTCGCCGGGCAGACCCTCCACCTGTTCGACGCCACGGAAATGCGTGACGCGCAACGCTTGTGTGCGGGCATGATCGCCCACGACATCGACATGATCGACACCACCCCGTCGATGTTCGCGCAGCTCAACGCCGCCGGGCTGGTGGACCGCGAGCTGCCCGTGCTGGCGCTGGGCGGTGAGGCCATCGACGCCGCGCTGTGGGCGCGGCTGCGCGCTCTGGCCCCGTCCGAAGGCCGTTCCGGCACCGCGGTCTACAACTGCTACGGACCCACCGAGACCACCGTCGAGGCCGTGGTGGCCCCGGTCGCGGACTTCGGCACCCCGACCATCGGCACCGCGAACGCCGGAATGTCCGGCTATGTCCTGGATTCCAGGCTGCGCCCGGTCCCCGGCGGCGTCGTCGGCGAGCTGTACCTGTCCGGACCGCAGCTGGCCCGGGGCTATATCGGCCGCGCCGCAACCACATCCGACCGCTTCGTCGCCGACCCCTTCCGGCCCGGCCGCCGCATGTACCGCACCGGCGATCTGGTCCGCCGCCTCCCCCACGGCGGCTTCGGCTACCTGGGCCGCGCCGACGCGCAGGTGAAGGTGCGCGGCTACCGCATCGAGATCGGCGAGATCGAGACCGCCCTGCGGCGACTGCCCGGCGTGGACACCGCCGCCGTCACCGTGGTGCGCCGCGCGGGCGGGGCGAGCCTGGTCGGTTTCGTCGTGGGGGAGCGGGGCGAGTCCGTCGATCCTGCGCGCACCCGCGCCGCGCTCGCGGAACGCCTGCCCGCCTACATGATTCCGGCCCGCGTGCTCGCCCTGCCGCGGCTGCCGGTGAACGCCAACGGCAAACTCGACGGTCCCGAGCTGACGCGGCTCGCCGAAGCCGCCCTCGCCGACACCGGGTCGGGCGCCGCGCCCAGTACCGCCACCGAGAAGGAGCTCGCCGAGGTCCTGGCCGAACTCTTCGACGGCCGCACCCCCGGCCTCGACGACGACTTCTTCGCCCTCGGCGTGGACAGCATCGTCGCCATCTCCCTGGTCAACAAGGCCCGCCGCCGCGGCCTCACCCTCACCCCGCGCATGGTGCTGGCCACTCCGACCCTGCGCGAACTTGCCGCCGCCCTCGACGCCGCGGACTCGAACGCCGCGGAGCGGATGGCGGATTACGGTGCGGTGCAGCCGCTTCCGGTCGTCTCCTGGATGTACGAGTACGGCAACTACCGCCGCTTCACCCAGACGGCCCTGCTCCGGCTGCCCGACGGCATCGACCGCGACACCCTCGAGGCTTCGCTGCAGGCCGTCCTCGACGGCTACGACACCCTGCGCTCACGCCTCGTCGACACCGACGACGGCCCGCGTCTGGTCACGGCCGCGCCGGGCACGGTCCGCGCGGCCGACATCCTCACGCACACAGCCGATCCGGCCGACACCGCCGCGGCGGTCCACGCCGCGGCCCGGACGGTCATGGATCAGATCGACCCGCGCACCGGCGATATGGTGCGCGCCGTCTGGTTCTCCGGCACCGAGCACGGCGATGTCCTGCTGCTCACCATCCACCACCTGGCGGTGGACGTGGTCTCCTGGCACCTGCTCATCGCCGCCCTGAACGAGGGCGCCGCGCTGCCCGAATCCACCTCGTACCGCGAGTTCTCCCGCCGCATGGCGGAGCGGGCCGAGTCCGCGGAAGTCCGCGCACAGCACGACTATTGGCGCGACCAGCTCGCCGCGCCCGACCCCGCCATCGGGCGCCGCATCCCCTACCCGCACACCGACACCTGGTCCTCCCTCCGGGTCGCCACCGCCGTGACCCCGGTCGAGGTCACCGCCCGCCTGCTCGCCGCGCTCACCCGCGACGAGGGGGTGCGCGAACTACTGCTCACCGCCCTCACCATCACCCTGGCGAGCTGGCGGCGCGAGCGCGCTCAGGATCCTTCCCACGGCGCCCTGCTCGCCCTGGAGGGCCACGGCCGCGCCGACGACCTGCTCGGCGCCGACACCAGCAACACCCTCGGCTGGTTCACCACCGTGTTCCCGATCCGACTCGGCGCGGGCGAGACGGTGGATGCCGAACGGGCGGAACAGGATCCGGCCGCGGCCCGCGCCCTCCTGGAGTCGGTGACCGCGTACCTGTCCGCCATCCCCGGCCAGGGCCTGGACTACGGCCTGCTCCGCTACACCGCCCGCGTGCCCGAACTGGCCACCGCACGGCACCCCCAGATCGAGTTCAACTACCTCGGCCGAGTCGACCTCAGCGGCCAGGACCCCCGATCCTGGTCCCTGCTCACCGGCCCGCTCAACGAGGCGCTGCCCCTGGACCCGGAACCCGACCTACCCCTGCGCTACGCGCTGGATGTCATCGCGGGCATCGGCTCGACCCCGGAGGGCCCGCAGCTCAGCACCAATTGGCGCTGGAGCGAAACCCTGTTCACCGCAGCGGAAGCCAACCGCCTGACCGAACTCTGGCAGCGCAGCCTGGCCGCCCTGGCAGTCGCCGTGTCCTGATCACCCGGGCGGTAGGGGCCGTCCGCCGCGGGAGAACAGGCGGGCGGCCGGTACCGCAGGAGAAGCTGCGCGGCCGGCCGAGGACAGGTGCGGGTCGTCAGGCCGCGGCGTAGCCGGTGGTGTCGTCCTGGCCCGGTGCGGAGGTCGGCTCGGTGGCCGAAGGCGCTGCGGGAGACACGGATTCGATCATGTCCAGCAGCAGCCAGCCATCTGCGGTCCAGCCGCCGTGCGTGTCGGTGCGTACCAGCCGGCCGCCCGGCACGAAGGGGTCGTCCACGAAACCCTCGGCGGCACCGTCCAATTCCAGCGCCAGCGCGGAACCGCCCATGTACACCCGTCCGGAGCGGCCCGGCGGCACCAGCCGCAGCGACTCGTCCAGCACCAGCAGCCGCGCGCCCGGGATCGGCCGCACCCGGCCGGAGCCGTCCAGCGGTCCGCGCGCCGCGACGCCCGCGTATTCCGGTGTGGTGTAGGCGAATCCGGTGCATGATCCGGGGGCCAGTTCGCGGAGCAGGGCGGAAAGCGCTGCCGGGCAGTCGTTTCCGAACACATCCCAGCGCCGCACGGTCGGCAGCGCGGGGGTGGGCAGGAAGGCCAGGTTCGCGAGGGTCCCGGCGTCGGCCACCACATGGGTCGAGGCGCTCAGGGCGATCAGTTCGGCCAGGGCGGCCGCGTCCGCGCGCTGAGCGGCGGTGGCCAGCACCAGGGTCGCGCCGTCGGCCAGCGTGGCCAGCAGTTCCACCGCGGCGTCGGTGGTATCCCAGCGGATGGCCAGCAGCCGCACATCCGGCGAGCCGTAGGCCCGGTCGATGGGGCAGGAGCGCTGATCGGCGGCAACCGCGCGGCGATCGTCGGCGGCCGCGGCCACCGCGACCGGCTTCATGCCGGTGCCGTGCGGCCCGAGTTCGGCCAGCACCGCGCCGAATTCGGCGGCCGCGGCGATATCGCACAGCACGCGGGCCAGATCGTCGAGCGTGGGCCCGGCGGTCCCGGTGACGCCGCCGTCGAGGCGTTCGAAGAGCTCGGCATAGGTGAGGATGTGATCGCCGCAGCGCACGGCGGTCCGCAGGGAGGGCACGCGGCGCCCGCACTCGATGAGCATGGAGACCGACGGCACGTCGTACAGTTCGACGCCATTGGCCCATTCGTCCACGAGCCGATGACGCTCGACGGCGGACAAGGTTTCCGGCACCGCTCGCTCCATCGTTCCAAACCCCCGGTTTCTAACTTATGCAACCCTAACCTAATCGATCAAGGGCACGATCGACCACCCCGTAGGGGATCGAATCGGCGACAACGGTCCCCGCCCCTCGAGAAAATTAGGCTAGGCTCACCTACCGCTCACCCCGAACGGGCGGGCATCGGCAGACAGGAGAGTCACGATGAAGTCGGCGTTCACCGCGCGTAGCGGGCGATCGATCACCGCGCGAGCCGCGATTGCGGCCGTGGTGAGCCTGCTCGCCCTCGGGCTCGCGGCCTGCGGATCGAAGTCCGACGACTCTGCCGCCGCCGGCGGCGAACCGGTCACCATCACCCACGCCCTCGGGCAGACCACCGTGAACGGGACCCCGGCCCGCATCGTGTCGCTGGGCAATCAGTGGCTCGACACCGCGCAGGCGCTCGGCGTCACCCCGGTCGGCTACATCGACAACATCGCGGTGCTCAGCAAGGGCGCACCGCCGTGGGAACCGGCCGCGTTGGCAAAGTCCACCGCGCTGCAGACCACCGGCAACCTCGCCGAACAGGTGGCCGCGCTGAACCCGGACCTGATCCTGGCCGACCCGTTCATCGCCGACGCCAAGACCTACGGCGACCTGTCCAAGGTCGCGCCCACCCTGCCCGGGCTCACCAAGGAGGCCGTCACGCCCTGGGCCGACCAGGTGCGCGCGCTCGGCCAGGTGCTGCGCAAGACCGACGCCGCCGACAAGCTCATCGCCGACCTGAACGGCCGCATCGACGGTATCGCGCAACGCAATCCGGGCCTGCAGAACAAGACCTTCATCAGCTCCTGGCTGGCCGGGCCGTCGCAGCTCATGGTGCTCACCGACCCCAAGGACGGGTCCGGCCGCCTGTTCACCCAGCTCGGCATGACCATCCCGCAGCACCTGGTGGACCAGGGCGGCTCCGGCGGCCGCCTGGCGCTCTCGCCCGAACGTCTCGACGAACTCGACTCCGACCTGCTGCTGGCGGGCTACTCGCCCGGCATGGACGAGAAGTACCGCGGCCTGCCGGGATTCGGCGCGCTGCCCTCGGTCAAGAAGAACTCGGCGGTTTTCCTCACCGTCCAGGAGATCAGCGCCATCAACCAGCCCACCCCGCTGGCCCTGCCCTACCTGCTCGACAAGCTCGAACCGGCTCTCGCCAACGCCGCCAAATGATCCGCACCGACGACATCCGCTACGCCCTCCGCCCCGGCGTCACCTGCCTGACCGTCCCCGGCGGCGCGGTCCTGTTGAACCCGCCGCACAACGAGAAACTGACCGGGCTCACCGCGGCCCAGAGCCAGGCGCTGAAGACCCTCAATCGGGGTCCGGCGACGACGAGCGAGCTCGCGGCCGAATCCGACTCGGTGGCAACCCTTCTCGACCGGTTGGCCGGGGCGGGCTGGCTGGAGGTCACCGTCCGCGACGGCGACCGGGACCTCTACACCCTGCGCCCCTTCGCCACCCCGCCCGCGCGGCCGAGCGCTGGAGGCGCGCCGCGCACGGTCCTCTCGAAATTCACTGTCATCCACCGTGATCCGGACGGCCTGGTCCTGGAACACCCCACCTCGTGGTGCGACCTGCGCGTCCACGACCCCCGCCTGCTGGCCCTCGCCGCCGGCGCCGATCCCACCGAACTCGGCCTGCCCGAGTCCCTTTCGGCCCGCATCGCCGCCGACCTGCGCTGGGGCGGCTTCACCGCCGACCCCACCGCCGAGGACCGCGAGTTCACCACCCGCAGCTGGAGCGCCCCCGACCTCTGGTTCCACCGGCGCAGCACGCTCGGCTCCCGCACCGTCAGCTGGGACAACTTCGGTCCCACGGCATGGGCGAAAGACGAGTTCCCGCAACGCCCGGCGCAGCGCGCGCCCTACCCGGGCGCCCCGATCGTGCTCCCGGCGCCGGACCTCGCCGCCCTCCGCGCCACCGACCCGGCCCTGACCGCCGTCCTCGAGGACCGTCGCTCCTGCCGGTCCTTCGACGACGCCCGGCCGATCACCGTCGCCCAGCTGGCCGAACTGCTCTACCGCAGCGCCCGCACCCGCTCGGTGGAGTCCACCCCGGACGGCGGCGAACTTCCTTCCCGCCCTTACCCTTCCGGCGGCAGCGTTCACGAACTGGAGCTGTATCCGGTGGTCCGCACTGTCGAGGGCCTGGCCCCCGGCATGTACCACTACGACTCCTTCGAGCACGCCCTGCGCCCCGTCGCCCCCGCCGATTCCCCCGCGGTCCAGCGACTCCTGCGCACCACCACGGCCACCCTCGCCAACGCCGCCGAACCCCAACTGCTGCTGCTGATCTCGGCTCGGGCGGGCCGGGTCATGTGGTCCTACGAGTCGGTCGCCTACGCCAATATCCTCAAACACGTCGGGGTCCTCATGCAGACCCTCTATCTCACCGCCACCGCCATGAACCTCGGCGCGGTGGCCCAGGGCTTCTCCGACACCGCCGCCTTCACCGCCGCCACCGGTGCCGACGAACTGGAGGAATGCAATGTGGGCAGCATGATCCTCGGCACCCCCGCCGGGACCTGCTAGTCCGGGTGTCATACCCGGCTGGGAGCATCGAGATCATGACGGCGACCGGGGATCAGGTGCGGGCGGTGGCGCTCGCGCTGGCGCGCACCACCGAGCAGTTCGAATGGCAGATGCCCACCTTCCGGGTGGCCGGGAAACTGTTCCTGACCCTGCCCGAGAACGAGACCTCCATGGCGGTCCGGTGCCCCATCGTGGATCGGGACGAACTGGTGCAGGCCGAGCCGGAGAAATTCTGGATCGCCCCGCACGAGGCCGGGAACGCGTGGGTGCGGGTGCGACTCGCCGCCCTGGACGACCACGACGAACTGACGGCCATCGTCACCGACTCCTGGCGGCTGGCCGCACCCCGGGAACTGGTGGATACGGCCTGAACGGCCGGACCCCGCCGCGATCGGGTTGGGTCAGAAGGTGACGCGCTGGTCCTCGGCCAGGAAGAGTTTGTCGCCGTCCTTGGTGGTGAAGGCGGCGTGGTACTCGGCCTGGTTGCGGACCACCTGGTTGGCACGGAACTCGTCGGGCGAGTGGGAGTCGTTGGCGAGCAGATTCTCGGTGTACTGCGAGGTCTGCTTGGACCGCCAGTTGCGGCCCCAGGATTCGAGCATGGGCTGGTAGTCGGGGTTCTCGACGCCGGCCCGCTTCTGATTGATGCGATAGGCGGCGAAGGCCATCTGCAGGCCGCGGTTGTCGGCCACGTTCTCGCTGAGGGTGAGGGTGCCGTCGACGTGGTGCGCGGGGTCGAGACCCGCGGGGACCAGGCCGTTGTACTGGTCGACGAGCTTCTTGGTGCGGGCGTCGAACTTCGCCCGGTCCTCGGTGGTCCACCAGTCCTTCAGGTTGCCGTCGGCGTCGTACTTGGAGCCCTGATCGTCGAAGCCGTGGCCGATCTCGTGCCCGATGACCGCGCCGCCCGCGCCGTAGTTGACCGCCGCCTCGGCCTTCGGGTCGAAGAACGGTGGCTGCAAAAAGGCTGCGGGGAACACGATTTCATTGTTGACCGGCTGGTAGTAGGCGTTCACCGTCTGCGGCGTCATACCCCACTCGGTCTTGTCGACCGGCTTGTCCAGCTTGTCGAACATCTTCTTGGCGCCGAAAACATTGGCGGCGCGCAGGGATTGGACGAGCTGGCCGCGGGTGATCGTCAGCCCGGAGTAGTCCTCCCACTTGTCCGGATAACCGATCTTCACGCCCATCTTGCCCAGCTTGACCAGCGCGGCGTCCCGGGTGGGCTGCGACATCCACGTCGAATTGGTGAAGTTGTCCTTGTAGGCCGCGACCAGGTCGGCCACCATGTCCATCGCCCGATCCTTGGCCTCACGCGGGAAATGCTTGGCCACGTACAGCTTTCCGAGCTGCTCGCCCACCGTGCTGTCGACGGTGCCGACCGCCGACTTCCACCGCTCCGGCCGCTGCTGCTGCCCGCTCATCACGGTGCCGAAGAATTCGAAGTTGGCGTCGGAGAGCGTCTTCGGCAGGAACCGGGCGAACTCCCGCACCACCGCCAGTTTCAAGTAGTCCCGCCACACCGCGATATCCACGTCGTGCCACAGCTGTCCGGCCGCGGTGACGAACGAGGGCTCGCCGACGATCACCGTCGCGAACAGGCTCTTGGGCCGATCGGTGTTCCCGGAAAGCCAGGGATCCCAATCGAATTGCGGCGCCAGCGCCACCATGTCGGTCCACGACATCTTGTTGTAGCTGGCCTCGGTGTCGTGCAGTTTGATGTTGTCCCAGAATCCGGCCGCGATCCGCTTCTCCAGATCCAGTACCCGGCCCGCCATGGCCACCGGGTCCGGGAATCCGGCCCCGGTCGCGATCTTCTCCAGGAAGGCCTGGTATCCGGCCAGCTTGTCGGCGTATTCGGGCTTGCGATAGTACTGCTCGCTCAAGCCGATTCCGGACTGACCGACCGAGGCGATGTGCGCGCTGGAGTTCTTCCGGTCCACCGAGACGCCCAGCCCGATCAGCCCGCCGATCGGCAGCGCGCCCATCACCTTGGCCAGCTCCGGCTTGCCCGCGGCCTTGTCGATGTCGGCGAACATGTCGGCGAGCGGCGCGAGGCCCAGCTGCTCGATGGTGTCGACATCCATCCGGGCGTCGTACAGATCGCGGATCTGCTGCTCGGGTGTGCCCGCCTTGGGATCCTTGATGTCCTCGATGATCTCGCGCAGCTGGCCCTGGACCCGATCCGCGACATCGTCGAAGGTCCCGAACGACACCTTGTCCGCCGGCAGCTGATACTCCTGCAGCCACTTGCCGTTGACGAACCGGTACAGGTCGTCCTGCGGCCGCACCGTCGCGTCCGACCCGGACATGTCGGGGCCGGTGAGCTGGGTCGAGGTGACCGTGTTCTTCGTATCGCTGCCACACGCCACCAGCGTGGCGACGGCCGGCGCGAGACCGAGCGCGATCAGAAAACGACGACGGTCCATAACGGCCGGACGATCCGACGAACTCACAGGCACTACCTCTCCCCGAAGCTGCGATACCGACGCGAGGCTACCGGGGACGGCGGCCTCGCGCGGGTTGTCGCGTTCTCAGAGGGTGACGCGCTGGTCCGGCGGCAGGTATTCCTTGTCGCCGTCCTTCAGGTGATAGGTGCTGTAGAACTCGCCCAGATTCCGCACCACCTGATTGCACCGGAATTCGGCAGGGGAGTGCGGATCGGACGCGATCTGACTCTGCAGCTCCTCGGTGGTCATCTTGGTGCGCCAGGTCCGGCCCCAGGATTCGAACATCGGCCGATAGTCGGGAGTATCCGTCCCCTTGCGCTTCTCGGCCATCCGATAGGCCGACAGGGAAATCTCGAGTCCTCGCAGATCCGCCAGATTCTCGCCGACCGTGAGCTCGCCGTTGACGTGCTGATCGGGCGGCAGGCCCGCCGGCACCAGCGCGTTGTACTGCGCGATCAGCTGATTGGTCTTGGCTGCGAAGGCCGCCTTGTCCTCCGGTGTCCACCAATCCTTCAGATTGCCGTCCCCGTCGTACTTGGAGCCCTGATCGTCGAAGCCGTGGCCGATCTCGTGCCCGATGACCGCGCCGCCCGCACCGTAGTTCACCGCGGGCTGGGCATCCGGATCGAAGAACGGCGGCTGCAGAAAGGCCGCGGGGAACACGATTTCATTGCCGCTGGGGTTGTAGTAGGCGTTCACCGTCTGCGGCGGCATGACCCATTCCGACTTGTCCACCGGCGTCCCCAGCCGATCGAACATCCGCTTCGCCTCGAAAGCGTCTGCGGCGCGCAGGGATTCGACCAGCCTGCCCCTGGTGACCGTGAGTTTGGAGTAGTCCTCCCACTTGTCCGGGTAGCCGATCTTGGCGTTGATCTTCCCGAGTTTCGCGATGGCCGCGTCCCGGGTGGGTGGCGACATCCACGTCGAATTCTGGAAGTTCTCCCGGTACGCCGCGCGCAGATCGTCGACCATCTCGAGTGCCCGCTGCTTGGCCTCGGCCGGGAAATGCTTGTCCACGTACTGCTTTCCGAGCGCTTGGCCCACGGCGCCGTTGACCGTTTCCACGGCCCGCCGCCACTGCTCCGGCTGTTCCCGCAGCCCCTGGACCACCTTGCCCATGAAATCGAAATTGGCGTCGGCGATCGCCTTGGGCAGATAGGGCGCGTACGCGCGCACCAGGCTCAGCTTCAGGTACTCGCGCCAGGCGGCGAGGTCGATGCCGGCCCACAGCTGCCCCGCGCCGGTCACGAACGACGGCTCGGCCACGTCGACCTTGTCGAACATATTCTTCGGCCGGTCGGTGTTCCCCGAAAGCCAAGGGTCCCAGTCGAATTGCGGTCCCAGCGCGGTCAGCTCGGTCCAGGCCATCAGGTTGTAGGTCGCGTCGGTGTCGCGGGTTCTGACATTGTCCCAATGGAATCCGGCGATGCGGGTCTCCAGGTCCACCACCCGGTCGGCCATCGCCGTCGGGTCGGGGAACCCGGCTCCGGCGGCGAGGCGCTGCATGAACGTCCGGTACGCGGCGAGCCGGGCGGCGTATTCGGGCTTGCGGTAGTACTGCTCGCCCATGCCGAGCCCGGACTGCTCGACCGAGGGGAGATAGGCATTGGAGTTCTTCGGGTCCGGGCCCACGCTCAGGCCGATGAGACCCACACTGGTGAATCCGCCCATCACATGCGCGAGATCCGGCTTGGTCGCGGCCTTGTCGATCTGATCGAACAGATCCTGCAGCGGCGTCATGCCGAGCGTCTCGATCTCGTCCCGGTTCATCCGCGCGTCGTAGAGATCGCGGATCTTCTGCTCGTCCGACCCGGCCTTGGGATCGCGGATCCCCTCGATGATCTCCCTCAGCTGACCCTGGACGCGCTCCTGCACGTCGTCGAAGGTCCCGAACGACGACTTGTCCGGCGGCAGCTGATACTCCTGCAGCCACTTCCCGTTGACGAACCGGTACAGATCGTCCTGCGGCCGCACCGTCGGATCCGACCCGGACATGTCCGGGCCCGTCGGCGGTTTCGACGACTGGGATTCCGGGGAGCAGGCGGGCAATACGGCCACCGCGGGCGCCAGGCCCAGGGCGATCAGGAACGTACGGCGGTCGAGAGCGATGGGGCGCTCGGACAACGCGAATCTCCTCTACCGGATGATCGGAACAGCTCGGACGTTGCTCGCGCCGACGCTAGTTGACCCGACTGAGGAAAATCTGAATCCGCGCCGAGCCATCGGCTCCGCCCCCGATTTCACCCTGAGCAGGGTCTTCGCTAAACTGTTCCGGTTGCCTGCGGGAGCTATGCCCGCACTTCGGCCGCGAACCCACAGTGGTTGTTCTCCTGTTCGGTGAAAAACCGCTGGCAGGCGCTGCCCCGCGTACCCGCGGAGCGGGCCATTGGCTCAGCTGAAGGGCAACTGACCATGCCCGTCGGGTCGGCAATCCGGCGTGCATATCGTCCAGGTCTAGGAGGAGCTGAAGTGATTCAGCAGGAGTCGCGGCTGCGCGTCGCCGACAACACGGGTGCCAAGGAGATCCTCTGCATCCGCGTTCTCGGTGGTTCGTCGCGTCGCTATGCCGGCATCGGTGACATCATCGTCGCCACTGTCAAGGACGCCATCCCCGGCGGCAACGTCAAGAAGGGCGAGGTCGTCAAGGCCGTCGTCGTGCGCACCGTCAAGGAGCGTCGTCGCCCGGATGGCTCGTACATCAAGTTCGACGAGAACGCCGCGGTGCTGATCAAGGCGGACAACGATCCGCGTGGCACCCGCATCTTCGGCCCGGTCGGCCGTGAGCTGCGTGAGAAGCGCTTCATGAAGATCGTCTCGCTGGCCCCGGAGGTGCTGTAACCATGAAGGTGCACAAGGGCGACACGGTCATCGTGATCTCGGGCAAGGACAAGGGCGCCAAGGGCAAGGTCATCCAGGCCTACCCGGCGACCGGCAAGGTCCTCGTCGAGGGCGTGAACCGCATCAAGAAGCACGTCGCGAACTCCGCGAACCAGCGTGGCGCCAGCTCGGGCGGCATCGTCACCCAGGAAGCGCCGATCCAGGCCTCCAACGTGATGGTCGTCGACTCCGACGGCAAGCCGACCCGCGTGGGCTACCGCACCGATGAGAACGGCAAGCGGGTCCGCATCTCCCGTCGCAACGGGAAGGACATCTGAGATGACTTCTACTGAGAACAAGGTGCAGCCGCGCCTGAAGACCCGCTACCGCGAGGAAATCAAGCCGGCCCTGAACAACGAGTTCAACTACGCCAACGTGATGCAGATCCCGGGCGTGGTGAAGGTCGTCGTCAACATGGGTGTCGGCGACGCCGCCCGTGACGCCAAGCTGATCAACGGTGCGGTCGCCGACCTCACCCTGATCACCGGCCAGAAGCCCGAGATCCGCAAGGCGACCAAGTCCATCGCGCAGTTCAAGCTGCGTGAGGGCATGCCGATCGGCGCGAAGGTCACCCTGCGCGGCGACCGGATGTGGGAGTTCCTGGACCGTCTGATCTCGATCGCGCTTCCGCGTATCCGCGACTTCCGCGGTCTGTCGCCGAAGCAGTTCGACGGCAACGGCAACTACACCTTCGGTCTCTCCGAGCAGTCCATGTTCCACGAGATCGACGTCGACAAGATCGACCGTCCGCGTGGTATGGACATCACCGTGGTGACCACCGCCACCAACAACGAAGAAGGCCGGGCCCTGCTCAAGCACCTCGGCTTCCCGTTCAAGGAGAACTGATCCATGGCTAAGAAGGCTCTGATCAACAAGGCCAACGCCAAGCCGAAGTTCGCGGTGCGCGCTTACACCCGCTGCCAGCGCTGCGGCCGCCCGCACGCCGTCTACCGCAAGTTCGGCCTGTGCCGTGTCTGCCTGCGCGAGATGGCCCACCGCGGCGAACTCCCGGGCGTCCACAAGTCGTCCTGGTGACTTACCGGTCCTGGTGACCTGGTAATACCAAACCCGAAGGCCCCCACCGAGTTCCGACTCGGCGGGGGCCTTCGGCGTTCTTCGCGCCAACGTCGTTCGGACATCGTTTCCGGCTCCATCGCCACCTACACCGGTACGACGGTCAGCAGCGGTTCCAGTCCTTTGAAATCGTCGGCATTGCGGGTGAACAGAGGCAGGTCATTCGCCGAGGCGATGGCCGCGATCATCAAATCCATTTTGCGGGGTTGTGGGCTACGGACCGCCCAATCCTGTTGCGAGCCCTTGCATGTGGCCATGGCTGAAGGCCTGGCCACCTCCTCGAGAGCTGGGTCGGGGGCGCGGTGCCGATCGACGACGACCTTCCACGCATCCACGCGAGATCCCAATAGGTGAACGGATTCCCGGCATCCTCGGTCCTGCCGTGCCCCCGCACATCCACCGCGATCGCCCGATACCGATCGGCCAGCCCCTCCAACTGCGGCAGCCACATCTCGCCGTCCATGAAGAACCCGTGCCCCAGCACCAGGGCCGGTCCGTCGGTCTCGGTGCCCAGGTAGTGGACCGTTGTCCCCTCGTCGGTGGTCACATAGGGCACCGGCCAACCCCCTTGTCATTCCATCGAATTCGCGTGCGGAACCGTCAGATCAACCGCCACGCACTTCGCGCGGCATGGCAGAGCGGGGATCGGCGATTGGTGGTCGTCGCCGCAGCACGCTACCGTGGCGATTCGTCGGAAATGACGGGTTTGAATCGGGGGAGGATTCCGAATGCGTTGGGTGGTGGCCGTTTCCGCGCTGCTGTTGGCATTGTTCACGAGTGGATGCGGCCTGATCGACGGTTCCGCGAGCGCCGTCCAGCAGGGCGACTGCCTGAAGAAGGCCGGCGACAACGGTTTCGACAAGGTCTCCTGCTCTGCATCGGACGTCGGATTCGTCGTGCTCGACCGAGCCGGCACCGGCAAGGCCCACGACCGCTGCGTAGACGTCGCCGGCACCGAATACGTCTACACCGACAAGGGAAGCGGTTCCATCTGCGTCGGCATCAAGGGCGCCGACCCGGCACACGCCGCGAACGCCGCCCAGAAGGGCGATTGCCTCACCGACACCGCCGGCAGCACCGTGCAGAAGGTGGACTGCGGCGACCGCACCGCCGTCTACCGCGTCCTGGCCCGCCCCGACGGGTCCGAGTTCATGACCGACATGGCCTGCAAGGACGTCCCCGGCACCCAGACCACCTACAGCTACCTGCTGAAGGCGAAGAAGGGGATCGGAGCATTCGGCACCGGTATCGTCTTCTGCCTGATCGCAAAGGATTCCGACGCGACGCGCACCGTCGACAACGCCAAGGAAGGCGACTGCCTGCGGAAGTCGGGCGCCAACGATGTCGAACTCACCCCTTGTACCAGCCCCGACGCCGAATACAAACTGCTGGCCTCGCTCCTCGACAAGTCCATGTGCGACCACATCAAGGGCTCCATCGCCACCTACTCATACGAACGCCCCGGCGACATCCCCAAGGCTCTATGCCTCGGCGCAGCCCACTGATCCGCGGCGTCGGGAGCGGGCGTCGTCGGGTGTGACGGCGGCCTCGATTTGGCCGCTGATCAGCCCTTGTCTACACTAGACCGGTTGCTCGGGCACACCTGTGTCCGCATGCGCCTCGCGTGTGCGGCCTTTTTGCTCCGGGCGCAAGCGTTTTCTCCAGTCGGGCGTTCCCGGCTGGACCGCCCCGAATTGTCGTAGGCCCACGACCGCCGATCTCAGACGGTGCTGAATGGGAACCGCGGCAGGAAGGTACCGGTCAAACACATGACCATGACTGATCCGATCGCAGACTTTCTGACCCGTCTGCGCAACGCCAACTCGGCGTACCACGATCAGGTGAAGGCTCCGCACTCGAAGCTCAAGGTGAACATCGCCGAGATCCTCAAGCGCGAGGGCTACATCGCCGACTTCCGCGTCGAAGATGCGCCCGTCGGCAAGAACCTGATCGTCGACCTGAAGTACGGCCCGAGCCGTGAGCGTTCCCTGCAGGGTGTGCGCCGCGTGTCGAAGCCGGGCCTCCGGGTCTACGCGAAGTCCACCAACCTGCCCAAGGTGCTCGGCGGCCTGGGCGTGGCGATCATCTCCACGTCCTCGGGTCTGCTCACTGACCGTCAGGCCAAGCAGCAGGGCGTGGGCGGCGAAGTCCTCGCCTACGTCTGGTAAGGGAGGTAGGAACAATGTCGCGTATCGGTAAGAAGCCGATCCCGGTTCCCGCCGGCGTCGAGGTGACCATCGACGGCCAGAGCATCACGGTGAAGGGTTCCAAGGGCACCCTCTCGCACGTGATCGCCGAGCCGATCACCGTCGCCAAGGCCGAGTCCGGTGAGCTGGAGGTGGTTCGTCCCAACGACGAGCGCCAGAACCGCTCCCTGCACGGTCTGACCCGCACCCTGATCAGCAACATGATCGTGGGTGTGACGCAGGGCTACGAGAAGAAGATGGAAATCTTCGGCGTCGGTTACCGCGTGCAGGCCAAGGGCTCGAACCTCGAGTTCGCCCTGGGCTACAGCCACCCGGTTCCGGTCGACGCGCCCGAGGGCATCACCTTCGCGGTGGAGTCCCCGACCAAGTTCTCGGTGTCCGGCATCGACAAGCAGAAGGTCGGCCAGATCGCCGCGGTGATCCACGGCCTGCGTAAGCCCGACCCGTACAAGGGCAAGGGCATCCGCTACGCCGGCGAGGTCGTTCGCCGCAAGGTCGGAAAGACGGGTAAGTAAGCCATGGCACAAACCGAAAAGCAGAAGGCCGCTCGCAAGCCGATCGGCAAGGACGCCTCGACCGCGCGCCGCCTGTCCAAGACGCGTCGTCACTTCCGTCTGCGCAAGAAGGTCGTCGGCACCACCACGCGTCCGCGCCTGGTGGTCAACCGCTCCTCGCGCCACATCCACGCCCAGCTGATCGACGACTCCGCCGGCAAGACCATTGCCGCCGCGTCGACCATCGAGGCCGATGTGCGCGCTCTCGAGGGTGACAAGTCCGCCAAGGGCGCCAAGGTCGGCGAGCTGATCGCCGCCCGCGCCAAGGCTGCCGGCGTCGAGGCGGTCGTGTTCGACCGTGGTGGTCACGACTACCACGGCCGTATCGCGGCTCTCGCTGACGCCGCCCGTGAAGGTGGGCTGAAGTTCTGATGATCAACACTGCGAACGGAAGGAACGTCTGATGCCGGGACGTCAGCGGCGCGACGGCGGAAACGGTCCCGCCGGACAGAATGGTGGCAGCGACAACCGCGATCAGCGCGGTGGCGGTCGCGACCGCCGCGGCGGTGGCGACCGTCGCGACACTGCCGCCGAGAAGAACCAGCTCGAGCGCGTCGTCGCGATCAACCGCGTCTCCAAGGTCGTGAAGGGTGGTCGTCGCTTCAGCTTCACCGCCCTCGTGATCGTCGGTGACGGCAACGGTCTCGTCGGCGTCGGCTACGGCAAGGCCAAGGAAGTTCCCGCGGCCATCCAGAAGGGCGTCGAAGAGGCTCGCAAGAACTTCTTCCGCGTTCCGATGATCGGCTCCACCGTCACCCACCCGGTTCAGGGTGAGGCGGCCGCCGGTGTCGTCATGCTGCGTCCGGCTTCGCCCGGTACCGGTGTGATCGCCGGTGGCGCGTGCCGTGCCGTGCTCGAATGTGCCGGTATCCATGATGTTCTGGCCAAGTCGCTCGGTAGCGACAACGCCATCAACGTTGTGCATGCCACCGTTGCTGCCCTCAAGATGCTGCAGCGTCCCGAAGAGGTTGCCGCGCGCCGCGGTCTGCCGATCGAGGACGTGGCTCCGGCGGGCATGCTGCGTGCGCGTGCGGGACAGGGAGCCTGATATGGCACAGCTGAAAGTCACCCAGATCAAGTCCAGCATCGGCGCCAAGGCGAACCAGCGGGAGTCGCTGCGCACCCTCGGGCTGCGCGGTATCCGCCAGACCGTGGTGCGCGAGGACAACTCGCAGAACCGCGGCCTGATCAACGTCGTGCGCCACCTCGTTGTTGTTGAGGAGGTTTCCGCATGACCATCAAGTTGCACCACCTGCGTCCTGCCCCCGGTGCCAAGACCGAGAAGACCCGTGTGGGTCGCGGTGAAGGCTCGAAGGGCAAGACCGCGGGCCGCGGTACCAAGGGTACGAAGGCTCGCAAGAATGTCCCGGTCCGCTTCGAGGGCGGTCAGATGCCGATTCACATGCGTCTGCCCAAGCTCAAGGGCTTCACCAACCCGTTCCGCACCGAGTACCAGGTCGTGAACGTCGGTGACATCGCCCGGGTGTTCCCCGAGGGCGGCACCATCGGCAAGGCCGAGCTGGTCGCCAACGGCCTCGTTCGCAAGAACGAGCTCGTGAAGGTGCTCGGCGAGGGCGAAATCGGTGTGGCCGTTCAGGTCTCGGCCGACAAGTTCTCCGGCTCCGCCAAGGAGAAGATCACTGCGGCGGGTGGCACTGCCACCGAGCTGGCCTGACGGTAACCTGAAATAGCAATGGCACCGGGCGAGTCGCGAGCTCGCCCGGTGCCGCTGTTAGAGTTCAAGTGTTGTCTGCCAACACCGTCATGGTTCTCGGCGTTTTTCGGCTAAACCAGCCCATCGCTGAATCCGTGGCCTGACCCATGTCGTTAGCCAGGAGGATCTGTGCTTTCCGCCTTCGTGTCGGCTTTCCGGACCCCGGACTTACGGCGGAAGATTCTCTTCACGCTGGGACTGATCGCGCTCTACCGGCTCGGTGCGTCGCTACCCTCGCCGGGCGTCAGTTACAAGAACGTTCAAGAATGCATCAACCTGGTCAACGGCGGCAATGACGCCGGTATCTACCAGCTGATCAACCTCTTCTCCGGCGGCGCGTTGCTGCAGCTGTCCGTGTTCGCGATCGGCATCATGCCGTACATCACGGCGAGCATCATCATCCAGCTGCTGACGGTCGTCATCCCGCGGTTCGAGGAACTGCGCAAAGAAGGCCAGTCGGGTCAGAACAAGATGACCCAGTACACGCGGTATCTGTCGATCGCGCTGGCCGTGCTGCAGTCGACCGGTCTGGTCGCGCTCGCCTCCCGCGGTCAGCTGCTGCGTGGCTGCCAGAAGGACATCCTCGACGACACCTCGATCTTCGGCATGATCATCATCGTGCTGGTCATGACCGCGGGCGCGGCCCTGGTCATGTGGTTCGGCGAGCAGATCACCGAGCGCGGCATCGGTAACGGCATGTCGCTGTTGATCTTTGCGGGTATCGCGGCGCGAGTTCCGTCGCAGGGCAAGCAGATCTACGACAGCCGTGGCCTGCTCACCACCATCCTGGTCGGTTTCGCCGCATTCGTGGTCATCGTCGGCGTCATCTTCGTCGAGCAGGGCCAGCGCCGGATTCCGGTGCAGTACGCCAAGCGCGTGGTCGGCCGGAAGATGTACGGCGGGTCCTCGACCTATCTGCCGTTGAAGGTGAACCAGGCGGGTGTCATCCCGGTCATCTTCGCCTCCTCGCTGCTGTATCTGCCGAACCTGTTGGCGCAGTTGACCCAGAAGAGTTCCGGTAACCCTGCCAAGTGGCAGGAGCTGATCCAGAAGTACCTGGTCAACCCGAGTAACCCGGTCTACGTGGCGATCTACTTCGCCCTGATCGTGTTCTTCACCTACTTCTATGTCGCGATCACCTTCAATCCGGAGGAGCGCGCGGACGAGATGAAGAAGTTCGGCGGCTTCATTCCCGGCTACCGCCCGGGCAGGCCGACCGCCGATTACCTGAACTTCGTCCTGAGCCGGATCACCCTGCCCGGCTCGCTCTACCTCGGCGCTGTTGCGGTGCTACCGAACCTGCTGCTGGGCATCGGCTCCGGAGGTGGCGGCGTGTCCAGCCTGCCGTTCGGTGGTACCTCCGTGCTGATCATTGTGAGCGTCGGCCTCGATACCGTGAAACAGATCGAGAGCCAGTTGATGAACCGAAACTACGAAGGGTTCCTGAAGTGAGACTCGTACTGCTCGGACCGCCCGGTGCCGGTAAAGGCACCCAGGCCGAACTGTTGTCGGAAAAGCTCGGTGTTCCGCACATCTCCACCGGGAACCTCTTCCGCACGAATATCGCGGAGCAGACTCCGCTGGGCCGCGAGGCGCAGCAGTACCTGGACGCCGGCAACCTGGTCCCGTCGGACGTGACCAACCGCATGGTCGAGGCGCGCATCGCCGAGCCGGACGCCGTCAACGGCTTCATCCTGGACGGCTACCCGCGCACCGTGGATCAGGCCGAGGCGCTGGAGAAGATGCTCAAGGAGGCCGGCAAGGAGCTCGACGCCGTCATCTCCTTCGTGGTCGACGAGGACGTGGTGGTCGAGCGCATGCTGGCCCGCGGCCGCGGCGACGACACCGAAGAGGTCATCCGCAACCGCATGCGCGTCTACCGCGAGGAGACCGAGCCGCTGCTGGAGCACTACGACGGCCAGGTCGTCTCGGTCGAGGGTATCGGCGACGTCGCCGAGGTCAACGAGCGGGCGCTGAAGGCCCTGGGCCGCTGAATGGTCTTCGGACGCAAGAGCAAGCGGGTGGTGCCCTTCCGCACCGCCGGTGAACTGGACGCCATGGCGGCGGCCGGCGCTGTAGTCGGCCGCGCGCTGGTGGCGGTGCGAGCCGCCGCCGCGCCCGGCGTCTCCACCTGGGAGCTGGACGAGGTGGCCGAGCAGGTCATCCGTGAGGCCGGGGCGATCCCGTCCTTCAAGGGCTACCACGGTTTCCCGGGCTCCATCTGCTCGTCGGTGAACGACCGGGTGGTGCACGGCATCCCGTCCAAGGACGAGGTCCTCGCCGAGGGCGACCTGGTGTCCATCGACTGCGGTGCCATCCTCGAGGGCTGGCACGGCGATTCGGCGTGGACCTTCGGCGTCGGCACCATCATCGAGGCGGACCGCCTGCTCAGCGAGGCGACCCGGCTGTCCATGGAGGCCGGCATCGCCGCCATGCTCCCGGGCAACCGGCTCTCGGACGTCTCGCACGCCATCGAGCAGGGCACCTACGCCGCCGAGAAGCTGCACGATCGCAAGTACGGCATCGTCTCCGGTTACGGCGGCCACGCCATCGGTCGCGAAATGCACATGGACCCGTTCCTGCCCAACGAGGGCGCGCCCGGTAAGGGCCCCGAACTCCGCGTCGGCTCCGTCCTCGCCATCGAGCCCATGCTCACCCTCGGCACCACGGAAACCCATGAGCTGGACGACAACTGGACCGTTGTCACCGACGACGGCACCCGAGCCGCCCACTGGGAACACACGGTCGCGGTCACCGAGAACGGCCCGCGCATCCTGACCCTGCGCCCGGAGTAGGCTCCGCACAACACTTTCCGCACCCGCTTCAGCCCCAGGCCGAGGCGGGTGCGGTCGTTTCCGGCCCGCTCTGCCGGCCGATGTCCCCCGATGGCTCCCTTCACGCGATCGATCCGCGGAGTCTGCCAACGGTTTCCGCAATCGAATTGGCCGAAGCGGCTCTGCCGCAGGGTGTTTCCGGCGTCCGACCCATGCGGGTCGGTCATACCGGGTATGCGGGATTCTCGCTGTTCGCATGCCCGCACCGCCCGTAGCGTCGAGCGTATGAGCACCACGGACAACCGAGAACTCATCCGGGTCGTCTTCGAGCAGCTGGCCCTGGGCAACGGTCGCGCCCTGACCGACGCGATGGCCGACGATTGCCGCTGGACCTTTCCCGGATCGTGGTCCTGGTCGGGCACCTGGGGTCCGAAAACCGCTGTGGTGCAAGGTCTCCTGCGTCCCCTGATGGGCCAGTTCGCCGACGCCTACCGCATGGAGGCGGATCTGATCCTGGCCGACGGCGACCGAGTGGTGGTCCAGGCCCGCGGCTACGCCACCACCCTCGCCGGCGAGCCCTATCACCAGACCTACTGCCTGCTGTTCACCATGGCGAACGGCCTGATCACCGAGGTGGTGGAGCACTGCGACACGGCCCTGGTGGAGCGGGTCCTGAAGCTGCTCACGCCCACGTCCTGATCCGTCGGGCGTGGCGGCGGGGACCCGGGGCGGCTTCTGGTTCGATGAAGTGATGGCCGAGAGGGTTGTTCTCATCACCGGGACCTCCAGCGGGATCGGGCTGGCGGTCGCCGCCGCGGCGGTGCGGGCGGGGTACCGGACCGTGGCGACACTGCGCAATCTGGACAAGGCCGGGCGGGTCCGGGACACCCGGGCCGACGTGCGGCGCCTGGATGTCACAGACCCTGTCTCCGTCGCGGAGTGCCTGGCGGGCGTGGTCGGCGACTACGGCCGGCTGGACGCCCTGGTCAACAACGCGGGCATCTCGGTGCTGGGCACCCTGGAGCACCTGCCGATGGCGGACATCCGCCGGGCCATGGAGGTCAACTACTTCGGAGTGGTCGAGGTGACCAAGGCCGCCATGCCGCATCTGCGCGCGTCGAAGGGTCGTGTGGTGACGGTGACGAGCGTCGGCGGCGCGGTCGGCCAGCCGTTCAACGAGGCGTACTGCGCGGCGAAATTCGCGGTCGAGGGGTTCATGCAGAGCCTGGAGCCGGTGGCGGCCACGGTCGGCGTCGGGGTGAGCGTCATCGAACCTGGCGCGGTGACAACGGAATTCGTCAACAACGCGCAAATCGACATTCCCGCCGCCATCGACGCCGCCGGTCCCTACGCCCCCGCGCTGGAGGCCTACATCAACCGCACCCGCGGCGCCTACCGCACCGCCCAAACCGCCGACCAGGTCGCCGAGGTGGTCCTGTCCGCCCTCACCGCCTACCCGATCGTCTTCCGCTGGCAGACTTCGGACTTCGCCCGGGCTTTCGTCGCCGACAGCCTCTCGGACCTCGACGGTTCCATCGTCGCGGGCCTGACCTCGAAGTGGGTCCGTTGACAGCGGGGTTCAGAACAGTCGAATATGCCTGACCCCCACCAGGATCCGACGTAGCTCGCTGCGGAGTCTACCGTCGGTGTTCGGGGTCAGGGTGAGGCCGGAGGCGGCAGCGATGTGGTCGGCGACCTCACGCAGCGAGAGCTCGTCGGTGTGGATGTGTTCGGCGAATTCCGGTCGGGCCAGGGCATTCAGACAATGATCCACCCGGTCGATGGCGAAGCTCTCGTGCCGCAGCCCGCCCAGCGCCCGTTCCCGCAGCCGCCGCACCACCGTCTCCGGACGCGCCATGAGCGCGAAATGCCGTACGTCGTGGCCCTTTTCGCGCAGCCGCCCCACTGTTTCCGCGAAGTAGACCGGCTCGACCACCGTCATCGGCGCGATCACCGGCCCGCCGTGTTTGCTCAACACCAGATCGAGTGTCTCGAAGACGCCCTGTCGCCAGGCCGGTAGATCCTGGAAGTCGGGCCGGAACTCCTTGGGGATAACCCGATGCAGCCCGAACCCGACCTCCTCGGGATCGCACACCACACTTCCGGGCAGCCGCCGATGCAACTCGAACGCGGTGTGCGTCTTCCCTCCGCCGAAAGGCCCATTGATCCACAGCAGCATGCCCGCCACCCTAGCCGCGGGCATTGCTGTCCCTGGTCAGCTTTCGAGCAGGATGGTGACGGGACCGTCGTTGACGAGCTCGACATGCATATGCGCCCCGAACCGTCCGGTAGCGACCGTCGCCCCGAGTGTGCGCAGGGTGGCGGCGAACGTGTCCACCAGCGGTTCCGCGACCGGCCCGGGGGCGGCGGCGTTCCACGAGGGGCGACGGCCCTTGGCGGTATCGGCGTAGAGAGTGAATTGGCTGATCACCAGAATGGGCGCGGACAGGTCGGCGGCGGAGCGTTCGCCGTCCAGAATCCGCAATCGGAACAATTTGTCGGCCAGCGCTTTCGCCGTGTCCTCGGTGTCGGTGTGGGTAACGCCGACCAAGGCCACCAGCCCGTGGGGCGCGCCGTGCGCGGCCGGATCGATCCGTCCGACCACCTCGCCGTCGACGGTCACCTGAGCCGATGTCACACGCTGCACCAGTACTCGCATGATCATCGATCTTCTCAGATGGCCGCGCCGTGCTCGCTTGGCTACCCTGGGACGGCCGCGCATGCCCCGAATTTCCTTGTGCGCCATCGGGAGTTCACGACAGTAGGCTGTGCTGGCACGGATAGCGGAAAACTGGGCGGAGCGGCAGTAGTTACCGATGGCATCTGACACTAAAGACAACACGGTCTGGGCGGGGTTGCGGACGCAGGCCGAAGCGGGAACCTTGAAGTTCGATTCCTCGCAGGCGGTGACCGGCGCTCAGGCGTGCGCCGACATGGTGGGTGTGATGAAGGGGTTTCGCCAGTTCGCGGACGCCAATAACCTTGCCGGCCTGAAGGATTTCACCAAGGCGCAGTATTCGTCGTCGGGGGTCCTGACGCGAGGGTTCAACGACCAGGGTCAGGCGCTGCTCAATGCCTTCGACATGCACGCCGCCGCTCTGACCGATATGGCCGAGTATTTCCGGGCCGCGGGCCGGGCCTACGCGCACGCCGAAAACCAGTCGAAGGACGTGTTCGACAAGCTGGCCGACGTGTCGATTCCCAAGTCAGCGACGAACCTCGGCCTGACCGCGCCGAAGGACCTTGACGACTTCACCAATGGCGTCAGCTTCGACGATGACGTGAAGGGTCCGTGGAAGGACCAGAAGAAGGCGTCCTTGTCCATCCACTTGGAGAACAAGGACAAGCAGTCGTGGTCCGACCTTTACCATCTGGGCCAGAACATTTCGGACGCCATCAACGACTACTACTACGCCGGAGAGACGTGGAAGTACCTTGCCGGTGAGGTCGACACGCGGGTTGGTGAATTCAACAACAAGATTCAAGCGCTCGACTGGACCGGGGCGGGTGCCGGTGGTGCGAAGGATGCGTCCACCCAGTATGCGAATGACCTGAAACCGCTGGTCGACACGATGAAAGAGGTCGCGGTCAATCTCCGGTATGCGTCCCAGTGGATGGGCAACACCATGGTGGACATGCCCGACCACGAGAAGCAGGACACGGGCTCTTGCTCCGATGACGACCTGGACGATAAGCGCAATAAGTTCCAAGACGACTACCTCACGGGCGTGTCGAACTGCGCCTCCGTGATGGCGGTGGTTCCGTCGCCGACTGCTGTGCAGGACAAC